>NZ_JBBKBJ010000003.1:0-190437 GCF_037890145.1 Phocaeicola sp. HCN-6420 | reverse complement strand
CATTTTAAACTTAACTCTGTAGTCTTAAATATACACATAGACAAAAAAGATAATGCCAAAACAAATAGTATAACATTCAATATATATTTCAGTTTCATATTACTTTTAATGTTCCCATGGTTCAGTTTAATCTATTTTCTCTAATTCAATTGTAGCTACTTTCTCTTTATCCGGACTAATTTCATTCTGTATAATGGTTATATGTTTTTGGGTATAGCTTTTGATAATCCAAGGGGCTCCACCCAAATATAAAGCATTGCTATTAAAGGTGATATATTTCCCTTCTATTGTATAAGTAATATCAATTTCATCGTAACCTTCCCAATTTACTTTTCCTTTCCGAGTATCTATAAATTGCATACCGACCCCCATATTTTGTACTGTCCAAGCCTCACAATGCCCTGTTCCACGCCATGAAGTCTGATAAAGTGCTTCGGGGGTTAATTCATTTGTCTGTTCATTATCATCATCGCAGCTTATAAAACTGAATGTACATAGGAATAGCATAAATATTCCAAGAATTTCTTTTGTTTTCATATTCTCTTTTTTATCTCTTGTTTAACTCATTCAATCTTTATTTTGTTTCTTCGTTGAACCAACCAAAGATAAGACAAAGATAAAAAGAAGAATCCTTTGGCAAATTAAGACGCTCTTGGAATATTGTTATGAATGCAAATTTCTAAACCTATGTTTATTTTTTGTTGTCAAAACTTTGCTTGCGTCTTATTCGGCTCATGTGTACGGGTGTAATTTTGAGGTAGGATGCTATTTCTTTTAGTGATACCATTTGGAGGATTGCAGGGCATTTTTTTAAAAGTTGGAGGTAACGCTCTTCCGGTGTGAATCTGAATAAATCCAAATAACGTGAATATGATTGGAAATACATCTGTTCGGCTGCGATACGGGCTATCTGTTGGCTTTCTTTGTTCTCCTCGAATTTTTGCTGTAAGAATGCAGAAGAACAGATGTAAATCTCGCACGGGATTATCGCCTGTATATTCAATTCTGATTTCATGCCATATAAGCAAGTGGGATAATCGGCTATAAATTCATTTGAAAAGGAAAAACCGACATTATACGGCTTGTTTTCTGTCCGGTTGGTGCAACTGTATTTGACTACACCTGACAAGATAAACCCGAAGAAAGAACAGGCATCACCTTCATGGAGAATAAACTCATTCTTTTTATAATGTCGTAACTCTCCATGTTTCAGACACAACTCCTTGAAGAAATCTATGTCTATGTTACTCATATATGAGTTGAATTCGGCTATCATTTGTATATAAGAGAAATGTTTAGAGGTTTTATCCCGATTTAGTTACCGCAACCGGGTAATTATACTAAATAGTTGATTTTCTTTTGTTTTCTGCGGATGCAAAGGTACAAAAGAAAATGATATTTCAGACAGTCTTTTCCGTTTCAAACGACAAATCCCGGAACCTGAATATACGCCCAGTATCTATCCGTTCAATCTGCCCAAGTATCTCTTTTCTGAATGAAGCCATATTTATGTTCCTTGATTTTATTTACAAAGATAGTGTGATATAATTACCATGTAAAAACATAATGAATATTTTGCTGGTGATATTCTAAATTCTGCGAATAATGTTCGCAGTAATTACCGTACCCGGACAATTTCAGACACCGCAGGACAAATTCGGACAGCCCTTGCCGCCCGTCCAAATATAGCATATTTAGTCGCTACCTTTGGGCGGGACTATTCCCGTAACCGCTAAAATTTCAATTATTTATGACAAACAGAATGACCCCGCCCGCAGAGGGGCAGGAAAAAGACGTGCTGCTGGTCTTGGATAAACAGCAGGGCAAGGTGAGTGCCGTTAAGGGTATCGACAAGGAGGGCAATTTGCAGACCGTACCGCCGACACAGGGCGGCGAGTTCATGCAGGTGGACAAGAACAGCGATGTGTTCAGCAACTTCATTTCCAATTTCTTCCGCAAGTTTCAGGACACTTCCGGACTGGAACTTTTCAGTGTCAAGGCTTCCCAAGCGGAGCAGGACGCAAAGGCAATCGAGGACAACCACCGCAACCCCACACCGGAGGGCGGCAAGCGGGCTGAAATGCTTCGAGTTCCGAAGCCCGACTTCCACGAGTTCAAGCAGGGCTACCGCTTCGACCCGGCAAAAATCGACTGGGAGAACCTGAAAAAAGTCGGCATCACCGCCGACACCCTGAAAAACACGAAGGACTTCGACCGGGTGATGCGTGGCTACAAGTCCCGCAACACCTACACCGTTTCGGGGACGGTGGGCGGCTTCTACCTCAAACCTACCGATGTCAAGCTCTCTTTCTATCAGGCAAAGGACGGCACGGTAGTACCCAAGCTGCACGGCGTGCAGCAGGACGAGAAACTGTTGCAACGCCCGTTCCACGAACACGGGTTCACCAAGCAGGAGCAGGGCAACTTGCAAGGCACTGGCAACTTGGGCGGCATCGCTGAAATCAAAGACCCGAAAAACGGCGAGCAAATCCCCGTGTTCGTCAGCCGGGACAGGTACACGCACGAACTGGAGTATATGCGGGCTGACAAGTGGAAATGCCCCGACACCATTTGCGGCGTGAAAGTCAGCCCGGAGCAGAAAGCCGCCTTTGAAGCCGGGCAAGCGGTGAAAATGGAAAACCTGCAATTCAGGGACGGCACGAAGCGCAGTGCCTATTTGCAGGTCAGCGCAGTGGAGCGTGGCTTGGAGTTCCTGCCGAGGTCTGCCGTCCAGTTCTTGCAGCAGGGGCAGCAGCCCGCAGAGCAGCAGGTAGCCGGGATAAAGGACGGCAAGGGCGTTGAGTTCAACGGTCATGTGCAGCCCGGCGCACAAGGCAAATCCCCCGACAAGGTGCAGCCGAAAGACGTTACCCCCGCCGCCGAGAGCCGGACGCAGGTAGCGGTCAATTCGGAGGGCAAGACCAACGAAGCCACCAAACAGGGCAAAGAGCCGCTGAAACAGGGTCAGGACAAGCCCACCGCCAAGCAGAAAGAGAAGCAGGACAAGAGCCTGAAAGCGGACAAACCCAAGAAGTCCAAAGGAATGAAAATGTAGTACCCACCTTAAAAAGTAAAGAATTATGATTGCATTGATAGCAGAGAAGCCCAGCGTGGCAAAGGATATCGCCCGCATCATCGGGGCGACCCAGCGTAATGACGGTTATCTTTCCGGCAACGGGTATATGGTGACATGGGCGTTCGGCCACTTAATCCAGCTTGCCATGCCGGAAGCCTATGGCGTGGCGAACTTCCGCAGGGAGAGCCTGCCCATACTGCCGCCCGATTTCCAATTAATCCCCCGTCAGGTGAAAGCGGAGAAAGGCTACAAGGCAGACCCCGGCGTTCTGAAACAGTTGAAAGTGATAAAGGAAGTGTTCGACCTGTGCGACCGGATTATTGTCGCCACCGATGCCGGTCGTGAGGGTGAGCTAATCTTCCGCTACATCTTCCATTACCTGAACTGCCGAAAACCATTTGTGCGCCTGTGGATAAGCAGCCTTACCGACAAGGCAATCCGTGAGGGGCTGGATAACTTGCAGCCGGGAGAATGTTACGATAACCTCTACCTCTCTGCCAAGTCCCGCAGCGAAGCGGACTGGCTGATAGGGATAAACGCCACCCAAGCGTTGAGCGTAGCCGCTGGGCAGGGAGTGTTCTCGCTGGGCAGGGTGCAGACACCCACGCTCGTGATGATATGCAGCCGCTATTTGGAGAACAGGAATTTCGTACCCGCCAAGTTTTGGCAACTCAAAGCGGCGACCGCCAGCGGGGGAATAAGTTTCACCGCCCAATCGACCGCCAAGTGGGAACAGCAGCCCGAAGCCATAGCCGCCCTGCAACGGGTTAAAGATGCTGGACAACTTGCCGTGAAATCCGTTGAGAGGAAAGAAGCCAGCCAAGAACCGCCGCTTCTGTACGACCTTACCACGCTGCAAAAGGAAGCGAACACGAAGCTGAACTTTTCGGCTGACAAGACGCTTTCCATAGCGCAAAGCCTGTATGAAAAGAAAGTGATGTCCTATCCGAGAACCGGAAGCCGCTATATATCGGAGGACGTTTTCGATGAAATGCCGGAGCGTGTCGCCCTGTTAGGGCAATACCCCCGCTTTGCCGGGTATGCCGCCGGGCTGGACGGCACACCCCTGAACCGCCGCAGCGTGAATGACGGCAAAGTGACCGACCACCACGCCTTAATCATTACCGAGAACCTGCCCGGCGAACTCACCAAAGACGAGCGGGCGGTTTACGAGCTGGTAGCCGGGCGTATGCTGGAAGCCTTTTCGGGCAAGTGCGTGAAAGACGTTACCACCGCCATATTGTCGGCTGGAGATACCGACTTCACGGTAAAAGGGTCTGTGATGAAAGTAATTGGGTGGCGTGCCGTGTTCGGCGAGCAGGAAACGGGCGGGGACGAAGAAGCCGCCAGCCTGCCGCCGCTTCAAGAGGGCGAAAGCCTGCCGATTTCCAACGTGGAACTGTTGGAGAAGCAGACCAAGCCGAAACCGCTGCACACGGAAAGCAGCCTGCTTGCCGCAATGGAGAACGCCGGAAAGGAACTGGAAGATGCCGAACTGAAAGCCAGCCTGAAAGATGCCGGGATAGGCACGCCCGCCACCCGTGCGGCGATTATCGAAACGCTGTTCGCCCGCCAGTACATCGTGCGTGAAAAGAAGAACCTTGTGCCTACCGACAAGGGGCTTGCCGTTTACAAGATAGTCAGGGACAAGAAGATTGCCGATGTCGAAATGACGGGTATGTGGGAAACCGCCCTTTCCAAGATAGAAGCGGGCAGCATGGATGCCGACACGTTCCGAAAGGGTATCGAGGTGTACGCAACGCAAATCACGGCGGAACTGCTTTCGGTACAATTATCTGTTGCGGGCGGTGAAACCTGCCCCTGCCCGAAATGCGGTAGCGGGCGCATCCTGTTCTACCCGAAAGTGGCGAAGTGTTCCAACGTGGACTGCACGCTTACCATATTCCGCAACAAATGCGACAAGCAGCTTTCCGACAAGCAGATTGTCGAACTGGTGACGAAACGAAAGACCGGGCTAATCAAGGGCTTCAAGGGCAAGAACGGCAAGGTTTTCGATGCTTCGCTGGTACTGGACGAGCAGTTCAATGTCGGTTTTTCATTCCCCGAAAAGAAAGCGAAACCGAAGAAATAGCCTATCTTTGCCGCTGAAATTTCATTGTGATAGGTTTTGCAACTTATAATAATTGAAATTTTAGTGGTTGCGCCCGGCGGGAACCGGGCGCATTTTTTATACGCTCCCGCCAAACAGGTAGGTCGAACAGACCACCCCGTTATCCAGCACCCTGCTTTCCGAGAGTTTCCAATGTGAGCCGGATGTTTCCCCGATAAAGCCGATGCCTTTGCCCGCCATGACCGGGACGGTGTATATTGTCAGGCTGTCCAGCAACCCGGCTTTAATCAATGAAGTAAGCAGCTTGCCGCCGCCCACCACCAGCATGGCGGTTTCCTGTTTCAATTCATAAATTCTTTGCAGCGGTTCTTCGGTCAGGAACTCCACGCCGCAGTCCGGCGTCACGTTGGTGTCGTAGTGTGACACCACAAAAGACCGCTTGCTTTTGTGCGGCCACCCGCCCCAGTGTTCAAAGATGTAGTTGTAGGTGTTCGCCCCCATAAGCAGGCAGCTTGCGGCGGCGTGTTCCCTTGCCGCCAGTTCCTTGACCTCACGGGGCATCCAGTCCAGTTCATAGTCCGGCGTGGCGGTATGCCCGTCCAGCGATACGGCGATGTGCGCTTTGATTTGTTCCATATTGTCAGGTATTAAAGTGATATAAATCCCTACTGTCTTTGCACGTTAGCCGCCACCTAAAAAGAAAGCGTGGCATGACGCTGTTTCAAAGTAGAGGTACTGGCATACCCAAATGTGGAAACAGTGCAGCCACGCTATGACAAACGCATAGCATATCCTGCGCTGAATATCCCCACATTTTGAAAAGTGCCAGTTTTCTACTTTGGGACGTTCGGCGAACGTATATGTTATATATAAAGGCAATATTCCGGCAACCGCCGTCCAACTGCCGTTACTTTTTTCGTGTAACTTCTGCAAAGTTAAGCAAATACCCTGAATTTTCACGTGCAAACAGAAAAAATCCTGCCGTGTTTCGCAACAGGGCAGGACACAAGCACATGAATTACACAAGTTTTATCCATACGCTTATGGACAACTTGTGTTCCATCGAAGATTATATGAACCGATGACAAAACAGCTTTGGTTCGCCGTGTCTTTGGTGATGATGTCCCTTTCCCGCATGAAGCGGATATAGCTCTTTGCGGTGCGCTCCTTGATGTCCAAGACCTGCTGCAATTGCTCGCAAAGGTCTATGTAGGTGATGCGTGTCTGCCGCCCAAAGATGTCACGTGCGACATTCACCAGTTCCCTTTCCTTGCGCTTCTCCTTTTCCTCACGGGGCTTCTCGCCCTTGTACACGTGCATCCCCGCTTCCTTGTCCCATGCAAAGAGCATCAGCGGCACGTCCAGCGGGCTTCCGTCCCTTACTTTCAGGGCTTTTACCACCGACTGGGCGGGTTCATCGTCTTTCTCTATCGAAAGGATTGTAGCCGCCTTGCGCTGCAACTCGCTGCCCAAATGTCCCCGCAGTTTCAATCCGTTGGGGACGAAATGCAGCACGCACAGAATACACGTGTTGTAGATGCCCGCCAGCCGATAAAGTTCATCTATTACCGCTACGCTTTCCGCTTCATCGTTGGCACTCTTAACAAGGTCGGCGATGCCGTCAATGACGACCAACTGGATGCCGCCGTACTGGTAGTAGAACTTGTCCATGCTCTGCACAATGGCGTTCAGGCGTTCCTTGCGTGACATACCTGTAAGACAAAACGCTTTCAGTTCATCGGGTTTGTCCGGCTGTTTGGCACGTGCCAGCAGGTTGCCTACATTCTTGAACAGTTGCACTTCCGACTGTTCGGTGTCATAGAGCAAGACCGCCTTGTGCCTGCCGTTGGCAGTTATCTGTATGCCCAGCGTATCTATGTCCGCACCAGCCGGGCAGATGCAGCCCGCCACGATTGCGGCTACATAATTGCTCTTGCCCGTTCCCTCGCCCCCGGTGATGCCGAACAGGTTGCCTTGTGTTCCTAACGGAACGTCACCCGCCGAAATAATCTCTTGCGCTTTGGCGGGCGGGTTGTTGAAATCTATCTCGCACGATTTAAGCATAATCAATGTGTCGCTATACAGGTTGTCTAAAAATTCGATAAACAGTTTCAGGAAATCTTCACGGGTGTTCCCGGCTTTGAAGTAGTCGGATATGTCCTTTTCCTCTTTCGTTCCCGGAAGCGGGAGCAGCAGGCGTTTCACGCCAAATTCTTCCAGTAGTTTTTCCTGCTTGCGTGAGCTTTCCCTGCCCGTCTTGTCCATGTCAAAGAGCAGGACGATGTGCTTGAAGCGAAACGTCAGCCGATAAACCAGCGTAGGCGGTATCGTCACCGTTTCGCTGTTGAAGCAGATAGCGTGAAAACCATGCGCCGCCAGTGAAAGTACGTCTTTCTCGCCACCCGTAATAAAGAGCGTGTCACCTTTGGCGGGCAGTTGCTCCAGCCCGAAACAGTAGTTTTCGCCGAAGCTGCCGCCATAGAGGAAGCGGGGTGTGGAGAACGGGCGGTACAGCTTGATGTGTTGTTTGCCCTTGTAGCCGTACATGGGTTCTGCCACCGATGAAGTGTAGGTGTACGGTTTGCCCTCTGCCGTTTCGCTGTTGTATTCCCGGAGTGAGCAGACCTTGTAATGTTCCAGCAGTTCGGGCGTGATGCCGTACTGTTGCCAGTACACCAGTTCGGCAAGCGGGAACTTCTGTTCCCGGAACTGGTAGGGCTTGACGGGCTTTTCGGGTGTTTCTTCGGGTTTGTCCGGCACTGCCCTGCGGACGGTTACAGGAGAAACGGAAACCGGAGTGCCGGAAGCCAGCCCCAAGCCCAAATCCCGGTCGATGATTTCCAGTATCTCCACGAAGTCAGCCGCCCGGTTGCAGTCCAGCCCCTTTAACTGCCCCACGAGGAAGAAGCAGTCGCCGCTGTAACTGTCGTTTCCGAAGTCTTTCATCTTGTAGATACCGCCCCGGCGGTCGAAATAGATGTTGCAGGAAGCCTTGCTGTCCTCGTACAGCGGGTTAAGGAAGTTGCGACCTATGCGCCAGTTGCCGGGCAGGTAGTGTTTGAATACCGCCAGCCCGTTACTTGTTCTTTCTAAGATTTCCTCTTTCCTTAGCATACAGTTGGTGGTTGGTTATCAGGTTGTCGATGTTCTCCTTGTTGCTCCTTATCAGGCGTTCTTCCAGCATCCGGCGTATCTCGCTGACCTTGTAGAAGTAGCGTCCCCTGATGTTGGAATAGGCGATAGTCCCCGACACCCGCAGGCGTTGCAGGGTCTTTTCGCTTATTTTCAGGAACGTGCAGACCTCGTAGCTGTCCACCCACATGTCTTCCTCGCTTTGCCTTGCCGTTTCCACGTGGTTGAAGATGTAGTCGGCAATGGCGGTAATCTTGTTGTCCAGCTCCTTGTAGGCTTTGGACTCGAATGTTATTATTTCCATAATGGTAACTAATTGATTTGCCGCAAAGTTCGGGTGTCCTGAAAAATAAAACGCCACAGGCGAACCCACCTGTGGCGAAATAAATTTTGTTAAAGAACGGTTGCCTAATCCTGCTCCCTCATGCGCAGCAGCAACCTGTCTTTCAGGGTGGAGAGGAAGCCCGTGCGGTCTTTGGTCTTGGCTTTGAGTTCCATGTAGGTATGGTAGAAGTCGCCGAGGTCGATGTCGAAAACGTATTCAAAATAGGCTACAATCTCCTTAATATCAACCGTCCCCTTGTTCAGACAGCCGCAGGCGTGCAGTGCGTAGACAAGCTCCACCAACGCCCTTTTCGTCCCCGTCCAGCGCAGCACCTTTCCCGTGAAGCCGTTCTTCACCCGCTTGCGCTGTTCCCGGCGTTCCAGCTCGTGCAGTCGGTTGGTGAGGTATATTTCCAGCAGTTCGTTGGCTAAAATCTTGGCTACCTTGAAGTCGTGACTGGTGCTGAACTGTGGGTCTGTTTCGTAATAGAAACTGTCCACAATGATTTGTATGTCAGGCTTCCCACGCATGAAATACTGCCTGTCCAAGTAGGTGGCTTTCGTGCGGTGGTACTGGTAGAACGCCAAGTTCCGCTGGAACGACCTTGAAATCCGGTCGGTTTCCGACAGCAGGTAGTCCCGCTGCACGTCCTCGCTGCCGCTGGGGAAGCGCACCTCTATCTTGTAAACGGTATTGTAATAGATGATTTTGCTCGCTAAAAGCGGTTTCAGTTCCTTGAAGAAGTGTATTTCTTCTTCCGTGCTGGCGAACGGGTAGGAGATTATAAAGGTTTTGAGTTCGTCCAGTATCTCTTGCAGGTAGTCCACGCACAGGCGGCAGAGCGTCAGCGTGTCCGTTGCGGTGTCCTCGTATTCCTGTATCTGCCATTCCACTTTTTGAAGCAGTCCGGCGAAGTATGTTTCCAACAGTATCTTATGTTCCATAACCTTGTGCTTATCTTTTATGAAGCACAAAGTTACGGGCATAAAAATTCTGTTTTATTCTTGATTTTTCACATTACGTTCTTGTAACTGTGCATTTTCTTGTTTCCTGCGCTTTTCTGCGTATTTCTCCGGGGGTATCTAAAAGATACGCCTTGCAGAAGTCGTTCAGGTTCGATGTCGATGCGAACCCGGTGGTGAACGCCACTTCGGTAAGCGTGAGGTTTGTGTTCGTCAGGTAGTGTTCCACGTCCTTTACCCGTTCCTTTATCACCCATTCCTTAGCCGTGTACCCGGTCATTTTCTTTACCTTTCGCCGGAACGAGCCGTATTCCATGCCGCATTTGTCCGCCAGTTGCTCGGCATCATAGACCATGTAGCCTTTCAGACGTACCATTTCGGTGAACGTCTGCCTGCCCAGTTCCGGCAGCATCCGTTCGGCGTGGCGCAGCTCCTTTTCCGTCACCAGCAGGCGGTTGTCCCTTACCGGGTTTCTCCGCAGCAGGTGGAAAGCGTGGCATACCGTGTTGTACACGTTGCAGAGGTACTGCCGTCCCGGTCGCATCCAGTGGAGCGCATCGCAGTAGGCGGTCAGTTCGGGTATGTCGTCCCGCTTGCGGTGCTGTTCCGCCAGTTCGTCCAGTATGGCGTAACGGGTGGTGGACATACCCAGCAGAATGATGATTGCCTTGTAGTCCTTGTACGCCGCCAGTGTCGGCGTTTCCGGCAGGCTTTTGAGCGTGTCGCACACGTGGGCGCACAGCCGCCCGTCCTTGCTGAACGGTTCAAGTTCCAAGTAGTTGTCCATTTTCCGGCTGTTGTGCAGCAGCCATGTTACCTTTTCGTCCAGTTCCTTGCAGGACGCTTCCAGCTCCGCTTCGGGAGCGGGAAGCAATAATGATGTAATCCGTTGTTCCATATCTGATGTTTTATATATGAATGACATATCATTTGTTCCACCTCACGCAATCCGTCCAACCCCATTCATCGAACAGCCATGTTTCTAAGAAGAAAAGTACAAAGGGCAGCAGGAACAGAAAATATGCCTGTACTGCGCTGATATGCTTAGAGCGGCGGTAGCGGTTCAACAATGCCTGTACACGGGTTTTCCTGTATCGTGCAAGAATAAATACACAAATAAACAAAAACATTGCACCTAAATAGCCAAGATGTAAGGACGACCATTGCGGTACATTGTTAATCAGGAGAAAGTTACCGGGCAGAACTACTATCCACCACCAATACCAAAACAGCAGTATAAAACCTGACATCCGACCTATCTTCTTGCCCCAAACCTCTCCCTTGAAATATAGGTAGTCAAAAAAATAGTATCTGTAATTCGTCCGGTTTGCACGTTGCTTCACTCGTTCAAAATAGTTATCTGTCTTTTTTATTCCTTTATTCATAATGGTTTGGTGAGGGAAAGCGTTCAGGGGTTATCTTTCCTTGTTACCAATGAATTTGCTTTTATATATAGCGTACTCTACTGTGTAAGTAGCCAGCTTCACGCCCAAGAACATACCTACAAGCAATATATATGCTACTAAGCAATATTGATTATACAAGAGGTCTTTTAAGAATACAGGTATCAATAAGGCTATGATTGTAGCGTTCTGAAACCACTTCTGTACTTTCAATAAGAGGTTAATGTATAAATGATTTCCTATGTAATTGAACCCCCATTTATAATTATACCGTTTCAGATAAGATAGTGAAAACCACAATCCTACAAGTGCAGTAATAAGGGCTACTCGCCACCATGCTCCCATGTATGGGAACATACCTTTTAAGAATGTCAGCAAAACAACACCTATTATGCTACATTCATATACAATTCTTACTCTTGTTACATTATTCATATATGTACGCTATTGGTTAGAAAGGAGCATCGTCAGATGCTATCTTTCGTTGTTACTAACTTATTAAATCTTTATTGTATAATTTTTAGCCAATGACGATGTGTTATTATAAAATAAAGTAATACAACCAAAATGGGATAAATCATCCATGATATGAAGGAAGAAATCTTTTGGCTATTAAATATTAGAGGTTTACTCCTTATAATTTCCATACCTTTTTTCCTTTTGATATAATACGAACAGAATGTTTTGTATAGTAAAACATAGATTATGATAAAAAACACAAAAGGGGTTTTATAATTGAAATTCTCCTTTATCAGTAGATACGTCAGTACTATAACAGGAAGAAATAATATTCCACATATTATCTGTATCGTCCGCTCATGTGGATTTTCCAATATAAATTTATCCCTATTAAATATGAATATCTGATAATACATCGCATCTAAAATGAATTTTATCATAAAGAGTTATTCGTATTGTTAGTAATGGTTCAGCAGGGAACGGCTTGCCGTTATCCTGCGTTGTTAATGGTATATTTATATTTTCCCTTTACTATAAAAAGCCTCTAAAACAAAGAGAAACAACGAAAGGAAAATGTATAATATAAGTATCAATAGATTATTCTTATTAGGCTTTTCATTAAACTTCTCTATGACAGCTTTATACCTTCTTTTCCAGCAGAAACGAATACATAAAAGAATGAATATCAGCCCTAAAGACACATTATACATTGTTCGCGTTGGATAAGGCAATATTTTATATTGTTCCAATACTCCCCATATTGTGTGAATATTACAATTCAGAAATACAGCGAGAATTAACAAAGCTGCATAAACCGCTATTTCGGAATAAGAACTGTATTTCCATAGCCTATAAAATTTGAAAAATAAATAATCTATCATACTTAATTACCATTAATGGTTTGGTGAGGAACAGCGTTTAGCTGTTATCTCGACCTTGTTATAAGCTAAATTTTTCGGTTATTATATTCTTTATCATTTTAGCATCTGTGCTATTCAGCGTATAAATGCTGCATAGTTTACTAAGAGCTTGCTGAATCTCGGCATCCGTTATCCCTAAGTTGAACATTATACCTAAAGGAAGAAACCAAGAATTAGGAACTTGCTCGTCCTCAATCTTCATCTTTGGGATATGGCTTTCTGCATCATTTTCACAACTTAATACACACCCTCTGTCTTCTTCTTGTAGATTTCCGGTAGCATCTAATTCGGCACAATAGAAACGCTTTTCTTGGCTACTCTCATAATAGCCATAAGCGTAACGATATTCCCATAAATCTATAGAGAAGTAATAGATACCACATTTTGCCGAAAGCCTTTTACCCAATATTTCGTAAATATATCGCAAACATTTTCCTTCAACGATATAATATCCGTTAATGAATGACGAAATCAATATCTTATCAACCCTCGGTAAAAGGTCATTAAGATAATTGTCTGCATTTTCATAAGTAGTACAAAGTATAGGGTTGTTATACCATTGTTCATTTTCAGACAAAAGGGTTAGCCCCAATATGTCTGCAATATCTTTTCTAACGGATGCAGGTATTAGGAGCCAATCAGCACAGCTAAAATGTTCTTGTACTTGTTCGTTCATAATTTGGTGTATATTGCTTATAATTTATTTATAACCGCACCTTATGGTGTCGTTCCTACATTCCTATAACTGCACCTCACGAATTATCCAGTGTATCAAGAGGATTAGGGATTTTTGCTTTATGGGCACTTGACACATGAAGATAAATGGTTGTGGTCTTGATGTCGTTGTGTCCCAGCAATTCCTGTATCGTGTGCAGGTCTGTTCCCTGTTCCAGCAAGTGTGTGGCAAAGGAGTGGCGCAGCATGTGTACGTGTACACGGTGTTTGATGCCAGCACGATGTGCGGCTTCTTTCAGCACTTTCACCAATGCACTTGCCGAATATTGCTCTCCGGGTGTTTCGCCCTCAAACAGCCATTTTTGTGGGCGATATTCCCGGAAGTAGTGCCGTAGTTCTTCCAGCAACTTGGGTGAAAGGAGCGAATAACGGCATTTCTTCCCCTTGCCCATGATGCGAACCGACATTGTTTCACTGTTGATGTCCTGCGGGGTCAGGTTAAGCAATTCGCTTCTTCTAAGTCCGGCAGAGTAAACCAACGAAATCATGCAGTGATGCTTGATGTTGGAAATTTGTGCAAGGATGCGCTTAATTTCATTCTTGCTCAACACTTCGGGCAGGCTCTTGTACTCTTTGGCACGGGTGATACCGCCGTAGTATTGCCGTTTGCCGCCTTTCACCTGCTCGTAATAGAACTTGATAGCATTGATGCGCATATTCTGTTGCGACACCGAGATTTTCTTCTCGTTCACAAGATAGAGTATGTACTTGTTGATGTCCGGCACTTTCAGGCGGTCGATGTTCCGTCCCTTGTGATATTCCATGAAGTCGCTGAAATAGGCACGGTATGTTTTGACGGTCGAGGGGCTGTAACGCTTCTGTTCCAGCAGTTCGAGGTAGCCTTTCGGCAGTGTGTATTCCCTTTTAGGTTTGGGATGCCGCACGTAAACCCGGCTGTAATCAATATAGGCATGGGGTGAATAGCGGTCGTAGAAATCCGGCAGGCTGAAAGCGGCTGACGCTATGTATGCAGAGCCGTTGCCAGTCATTTCCATGCCTGTGTCTTGGGCGAGCAGTTGGGCGACAGCCTGACTGCTCGCATATTCTATCCGTATGTAGTCTGCACCGTCCCTTGTTTCTTTGTGCAGCACGATGCTTCCTCTTTGTTTCTGAACCTTATCCATGTCGCTGAATTTTGCTTCATGCTCCAAAGATAAAACAAAAACGCCATATTTTGAACATACGTTCAAAAATAATAGAGGTTAAAAAAACAAAACTGTATCAGGCTTTAAGCAGCGAATAGATATAGCGAAAGTTTTCTGCCAGTTCGTCCACGTTCAGACCGTTCAGAAATGCTTGTTCGTATGACAGTCCTAAAAACATTTGCCGGAACATGGTAGCCGTTTTCTTCACGTCCGTGTCGTTTCTGATTTCCCCGCTGTTTTTTGCTTTTTGTATGACTTTCTCCCATAGGTCATAGTCTTGTCGGTAGATTTTCTCAATTTTCTGCCTGATGCCCGGATAGTACATACGCACTTGTGACAGGAAATGAAAGTAGTAGAAGTTAGGGCTACAATCATGCGGGCTGCTATTATCGTCAATCAGTTCAACAATCCTTTTCATGGAAGCGGCTACCCCCGCCACGTATTGCCCGATGAACTTCTCCAACGTGTATCGGCAGGAGCGGCAAACTTGTTTCCCGGTTCGTGCATTTTTAGCACGTATTTGTCTGCCACAGCCATGAATAAATCCAGCTTGTGCGGAAAATAATAAACGATGCCCGTTTTTGTCACTCCGCAGGCTTTGGCAAGCGTGATGATGCTTGCTTTCTCGTAGTTCATCCTGACAAATACTCCGAACGCTTTATCTATTACTTCTTCACGGTTAGTTATTATCATACACGTTTGTTTTTAATCGGTTACGAAGATACGGATTTTGTTTTAACCATTTGTACCCCAGTGCTTTTTTTTAGTGCAAGGTGCAAGTATATATTTATATATATAGCTTGCACCTTGCACTAACCCAAAAATATTTATTATCAGATATTTGCGAGTTTCAAAAGAATGCCGTATCTTTGAACCCGAAAGTTAGGCAGACAAACAGCGGTCAAAGTTGGACAGGCTTAACGGTTGAAAATCGTTACTGTTTCGTTACCTATTTGAAATTTTGAAAGCAAAGTAGCTGAAATATAAGCGGTTAGAGTTATAGGTTCAAAACCCTGTCTCTCCGCAATAAAGGGTGTAAATCAAGCGTTTGCGAGATTTACACCCTTTTTTACACCCAAGAATGTAAAGTTGGGTGTTTTTGTTAAATATCATTTGTATCTTTACCATCACTATAAGAAATAAACAGTATCTTTGCCAATAATTATTGTTACATATGATACAAGAAGATAAGCCTAGGTTATTTGGGATTAAATATTCAAATAGAGATTTTACTAATGCTGAAACATGGGGGAAGAATCAATTTAACTCCTCTTTCCCTGCGGCTTTAGTTGCATATATGTTTTCTAAGAACATAGATAGTGTTTATATAACTACGGATAACAATAAAATTCAACATAGATTTATTAGTGGTGATAGGCTGTTTGGAATATCCCCTTTGAGTGATAATGCTTTTTATGCGTTTGAAAGTGTTTATACTCCGTATCAGCCTTTCTATATAGGTAATACACCTCGAATTGATTTAGTCATTCAAAATAAAGATAATGGAAACTGTATAAGTGGTTTAGAAGTTAAACTAACAGCTTTACCTGATAATTCAACATGTAATTTGGCAGAAGATCAATACAGTTCAGAAATTGTTATACGTCCAGATACTATTTCGTATTTAGCATGTAGCATTGCAAAGCACTATCTTGCAAATACTGATATATTAAAACATATTCTAGGAGACTTTTCTATTATAAAAGATTGGGAAGATCCAAATGAAGTTATTTCAAATTATCATCTTTTTGTAAAAGCTGCCACCAATTTAATTGTTAGGCATCAAGAAAATCAAGAGCCATTGATATTGGAACCAGTATGGAAAACTAAAGGTAAAGCTCCAATACTAGCTGAAAATTGTTTAGATGTATTTGTTTGGAGCAACTTAGCTGTTATACATCTTTTTACGGATTTTTCAAAAACAAGAATAAATAAGATTGGACGTACAGAAAGGACATTGATATGGCTAGTTAAAATGTTATGGGATTTTTCTCAATTTAGACAATTTCATGCAGAAGATATTATCGATAGATTATCTTTTAATACAAAGAATGATAAAGCATTTTCTGTTAATGGACATATAACATATCCCATGCTTAAATCAAAAGAACTGACTAACCCTCGAATAAAAAAAGATGAGATTAAAAATATAATACTTGGTGGTGGTCAAAATTTATTAAGTCCAGAAAGACGTTTTGATGCTATATTGTTTAATTCTCCAAATTTATTCAAATGAGAGTGGTTGATTTATTTTGCGGTTGTGGTGGACTTAGTTTGGGGTTCCAAAATGCAGGTTTTGACATTGTAGCTGGCTTTGACAACTGGAAAGATGCAATATCAATATATTCTAAAAATTTTTCCCATCCTGTTTTTGAACAAGACTTATCAGACATAGAGCAATCTGTTAGTGTTATATCTCAATATACTCCAGATATGATAATAGGTGGTCCTCCATGTCAAGATTTTTCCTCTGCAGGTAAACGCAATGAAGATAATGGTAGAGGGGGATTAACTATTTCATATGCCCAAATAATAGCCAGAGTGAAACCAACATGGTTTGTAATGGAAAATGTTGAGAGAATTTTGAAAACGGAAAAATTATCTGAAGCAAAAAAAATTTTCAAAAATAGCGGATATGGATTAACTCAAATAGTTCTTGATGCAAGTCTTTGTAGTGTTCCTCAAAAAAGGAAACGCTTTGTGCTGATTGGAAAGATGGGGGAAGTTGATAATTTTATGTTCAAGTTAATAACAAGTCGTCTAGCGACAAAACCTATGACTATTGCAGATTATCTAGGCAATAGCTTAGGTATTGAATATTATTATAGGCATCCACGTAGTTATGCTCGAAGGGGTATTTTCAGTATTTATGAACCAAGTCCAACAATTAGAGGAGTGAATCGTCCGATGCCAAGTGGTTATAAACGCCATAATGGTGATCCTATAGAATCAATAGAAGGGGTACGTAATTTAACAACTATAGAACGGAGTTATATTCAAACATTTCCAAAAAATTTTAAGTGGGAAGGTACTAAAACCAATTTAGAACAGATGATTGGAAATGCTGTTCCAGTAAATTTAGGTAAATTTATAGGTCTGTCTATACAAGAGTATTTACGACATGGAGGTGATAAACATCAACAACTAAGTTTGTTTTAACACAAAATATTTAATTACAGATATTTGTCAAATGTAATAATTTATTAGATGGTTATTCTGAAGCTTTTATAAGCAATTACTTGTACCTTTTTTAGGGTTTATAGAACCATTCCATTAATTGTAACTTGTCAATGAGAATACCAAGTGGGTTTCACTGTTGGTTTTCTCGGATATGATTTCGGATTTCATGTTCTCGGCTTTGAAATAGCGTTTGTGATATTCCAAGTGAAGTATTTAGCAATGCCAGATTACTTTGCTGAATACCATTATTGCCGTCTATTTCGAAAGGAAGGAGCAACCAAAATGCCACTTGATTGCTCCTTTCTTCCAAATTTGAGCGATTTAACAATTACAATTTGAATCCCCTGCTTTTTCTTGGCTCTTCTGTCGGTCTTCGTAAACTTTGCCGTAATTTATCAAACTGTTCTTTGAACCATTCTCCAATCGGTTGCCTGTTTATGGTCAATACGAGTTTACCGCTATCAGTCGGATGTTTCTCCACCCTGAAAATATCGTTCTTGATGTCAAACTTCCGTCTGTGTTCTTCGGAATAAATTTTGCCACTACATTGTATGGCTTCTTTCTTTGTCAAGAGGCTTTCTATCATGTCTTTGGTAAACCCGATAACAGCGCATAATTTTTCCATTCTCAACATCTCTTTGAACATCGGAAACCATCTGTGTGCCTTTTCAAGCAAGGTGTTCAGCCGGGAAATTTCCCTGTCTTTGGCTTCAAGCTCTTGATTGTGTATTCCTTGAAGATTGCGAATCTGTTTGCCATGCTGTTCCTGCATTTGTTGCATCTTGATTTTTAATTCATCAATGCCTTTATCACGCTTGACAACTTCCTGACGCAATTTCTCGTTGGCTTGCTCCAAATCTTTCAACTTTCCGCTGCCGAAAAGAGAACCGACACCGCTTGCTATGGCGGTGGCTGCATTGGTGGCTGTTTTCTTTAGCTTGTCAGTGCGTATTTCTGATTTCACCTGTTTCAGCTCCTGCTCAGCAAGATTTATCAGTTCTTCTTTGTGCCGTTTTGCAGCATCCATGCGTTGCAGTTCAGCTTTCTGTTTCTCAATGATGAAATCGTTCCGTTCCAAATGCTCCTTGCCTGTAACAGCTTTTGACTGTCCACGCTCCATCAGGAGAATGTCGGATGCCAAACTCTGCATTTCTGTCATATCCTCGTCATTGAGCTTTCGGCTCTTGCCTGTATCGTGGTTCATCCAGTCGAAAACGATATGGGCATGATAATTCGGCTTGAACCACTTTTTACCGACTTGGAAACTCTCCCTATCCCCGGATTCTGGTTGTCCGCTAAGCCAGTGTCCCTCGTCCTTGTGTAGGAAGATTTGCAGCGGTGTGATTCCCCAGTGTCTTTGGCATTCCTCACCAAACTTTCGTACATCTGCCAGTGTTGTATCTGGTCTGATGAGTAATACTCCCTCACGGATTGGTGAGCATCCAGCTACTTTTATAATCTTCCCATTCTTTCCCTTGCGCTCACGTTCCTTCTCCTGCATCGCACGGCCTGTCTTTTCCTTAACCATTCGCTTGATATAGTCATAGTGCGCTTGCAGGTCGGGACTGCCGAAGCTGGGGTTTATCCACTGCTCGTTACCGGCAGTAAGTTCGGGTACTATGTAGATTTGAGACTTGCCGATATTGCGCATATACTCTGCTGTTCTTCGGTTATGGGCCCCGCTTGATGTGACTCTGCAGGACTTGATGTGTATGCTTGATTTTGTTGCCATATTCTTAAATTTTGATTCGGATTGTTGATAAAATATTCTGTTGTCCGCTCATAACCGCACAGGGTTCTTAGGGGTGTAACCCATAAGCGGAGATTGCAAAGAGAGGGTCACTCTTTGCTCGGAGTTCTCAGGGGAGAAACGCCCTGAGTGGGTTATTAGGGCAAAGCCCTAATCCTCTCGGGAGAGCCCACAACTACGAAAGCGAAGCGTGTAGTTATAGTGGGCTATAACCGGAAGCCTTTCGGTTTCTTGGATGGCATATCATTCCTCTTTTTGACAGATTGCGCTTGCTCTTTCCTATCGGCTATTCGTTTCTGCAAATATTCGTTCAGGTCTTTGCATCCACCGTAGATTTGCGAGGCATCCCGTATATACCGGGTAGCATCATACTCCTTTCGGATTTGCTGCATGGCTTCCATTCCAGCACGGTCATTGTCAAAGAAACAATGGATGCGCTCATAACTTCCCAACGGATAGAGTGCCTTGGAAACATTGGCAACAGAGTTCAGAACCATGTAGTCCTGTCTGTCGAAATCGGGGGATTGCGGACTGTTTTCAAGCCTTAGTGTCAGAAAGGAAAGGTAGTCCATGAATCCCTCAAAAACGAAACATGTACTCTTCGGTTTTTCCGATTGTCTGATATGTGATATTTCTTTCGGTGCGATGCATCCCTTGAAATATCGGTTGCGGATTTCATATCCGCCCGATATGTTCGGAAAGGCAATGGCGAAATACCGTTTGCCGTTGTGGGTGAAACGGGCTTCCTTACATTCTCTTTTCGCCAGTGCTGTGTTTATTCCTCTTTCCTGTAGATAGGCAAGCAGGGCAGGAGAAGCCAGCTGTACAATGTCCAACTCCTGAAAACTCGGCTCGGAAAATGACTGCTTGCCAAAAGAGAAAGATACGGGACGGATGTGCGGAGTCTGTTCCTCGATTTTCTGTAGAAGATAAGGCACATAGTCGGAACAGTAGAGTTCCTGTGCCAGTGCAATGATATTTCCACCTTTACCAATTGCAAAATCATACCATTGGTTGCGCTCAGTATTTACTTTGAACGAGGGCTCTGTCTCTTCCCGTAACGGGGATTTATACCATAGGTTGATACCTTGCTGCTTGACGGGAGAGTATCCCAAACTGTACAGAAAATCCGCTATCTTGATTTGTTTTGCTGTCTGTATATCCATAATAAGATGAGTGTTTGAATAATGGTTGGAATATTTATTTCTCTTTTCGTCCGTACCTTTTTATGAAGTACGGTCTGTATAATCACTTCACTTTATTTTCGTATATATAGGATACGGTAATAAAGTGAAGCGGTTTTATATTCTCTGCAACCGCTTCGCTTTATCTTTAATATATAGACCTGCTGAATAAAGTGAAGCGATTACAGGTCGGACGGTCAATAGTGAAAGTCCGGCTTGAACGTGTATTTCCTGCCGTTCTCCTGTACTATCATCCGTTTGTTCCGGAGCATGGTGATAAGTGATACCGCCTTTTGATGGTTCAGTTTTACATCTACCGACATATAAGACTTGATTAAGGCGGTTTCCAGATCCTTGTAGCCGTATTCCTCTTTCAGCCCGAAAGCCGCTTCCAGTGCTATGCGGTGCTGCTGTTCGGTAATATGTCTGTAAGGGTCGAACTTTTCCTCTTCCGGTCTTCCCGGTTTCTTCGCTTCGGGTCTGTACCACTCTATGAGTTCAGGCAATGCATTGTCGTTGATACGGAAAGCGAAAGGCTCGAAATCCATTGCACGGATGTGCATGGCTGAAACATTGCTTATATCTCCGTTGCTTTTGTCCTTTTCCACGAGAAGAACGGTTTCCGCCTTGTTGTTCAGCTCCGTACCGATATGACCTCTTGCATTTTCATCGCCTTTGTTCTGGTGGAGTATCGTATGGATGTGTATCTGCCTGTCATCCGTCCACTGCATCAGCTTGGATATGATGCGTGTCGATTCTCCCGGACTGTTGATGTCATATACCATATCACGGATACCGTCTATGATTACAAGTCCTATGTCCGGTGTGTTATAGATAGCCTGTTCGACAATCCTGATGCGCTGTTCGGGCGTGTATTTCCTCAAAGCGAGAAACTCCAGATGTTCATTGTCCCTGTCATCAGGAAGACCAGCCAGCCGTAAAATACGTTTCATGACTTTCAGACAGTGATAATGGCTTTGTTCCGTGTCCACATAAAGAATTTTCCTTTTGTCTTCCGGAAGTTCCGCCACATACCGCAGTACCGTACCGTTTTTCAATGCAGCGGCTACAATAGCCGACACATTGAAAGTTTTTTTACTCTTGGCTTTGCCTATGGATGCACTGAAATTGCCCAGTGTGCCAATGACCGAACCTTGCACTTTTAGAATCTCAGGTGCTTTCTCGTAGATTTTCGATAGGCTCAAACGTGAGGCTTGCCAAAGGATTATCGCCTGTTCTGCAGATATTTCCTTTATTTCTCTCATATAGTCCATAAGCATACCTCCCATTATTTCCGTCCTCCTGTTTTCTTTCCGGCAAGTTCAAGAGCCAGTTCTGCATCAACTATAATCTTGCGCCCTATCTGGGTAATCGCCTTGTCTATCTTACCGCTTTTCTTTATGCGGTTGGCAGTGGGCAGACTGCACCCGAACAGTTTGGCTATACCGAGTATTCCGTACACATACTTCTTTTCCGTGTCTGTAACGGGTTGCGGCAATGCTTCGGCCTGACCTGAAGCGTGCTTACTCAGGAATATGAATTCTTCGCCTGTCATCTGCCAGACGGGTTTTGATAATAATTCTTGGATATTTGTCATCGTCCAATCTATTTAGTCGTTAAACAATCAGCCCTGCGCACTGGCTGCTATTTCTGTTCTCGAACGATGCAAAATTAGGTAGGGTTATGAGTGGTAAGGATGGGGATGATATAAACTGAATATCGTTGTATCTTATTGAATATCAGAAAATAAAAATACCACTCAAAAATTATTTTGAGTGGTAAAAGTGGAACTTTCGTAAAGTATCAGGATATATCACGGATTATCTAAATATATGTTCCATTTCCTTGGCAAAATTCTGGTTGCTGTCACTGGGGAAATCAGAAACAGGCTCCTTGTACTTGGATTTGTAGTAGCTATCGTCAATATCCAGCAGTTTCAGTATTCCGTCCTTCCATTTGTCCCTATTCTGTTTGGAGAGTTTCTCGCTCATCAGGAATATCAGATAGCATACACGTATTTTCTCTCTCGGTTTTATTTTCAGCTTACAGTTGCAGGGGTGAAGATTCATATTGGCATAGAAATCCAGTGCGGAAATTTCTTCGAACTGTTCTCCTTCGCACACCTCATGAATGAGCGAAAGTAATTTCATGCTGAAATATTCCTGTTGCTCTTCTGTTGTTTCCTGCTGACTGATTGGTTTGCCCGGTTCGTCCTGCTGCTTCCCGTCAGGAATGTATTTCTTTAATATATCCAGAAAAAGGCAGCTTTGACGGTATATGTCCGCACAACAGTTCTTCATATATTGGAATGCCTCTGTTCTTGCAGCCTTTTGCTGGTCATAGAGTCTGTTCAGTTTGGCTTTTTCCCTGTCATATTCAGCCTTGCAGCGTTCATATTCTTTTTCTGCCTGTTTTTCCTCTTCGGCTGTATGCTCTCTGTAACCAATTGAATCATACCTGTTGTTGGCTTCATTCAGCGGCTTGCTCAGACTTCTTGTAACATCCAGCTGGGCTTCTATTTCCTGAGAATACTTTTCCATGTGCTGATAGCAAGCACGTTCTATGGCTCTGTCGCTTAACGGGCGTGTCTCATAAGCCTGTATGCTCTTTTCTATTTCAGTTTTCAGACTGTTGAGTATCAATGTGTATTGCTCTTTTTGCCTGTCAAGCACCAGTTCAAGGATGGCGGCTTCAAAAGCTTTCATGTCATTATACTCCTGATAGAAATCCAATATAAATTTCTGCCTGCCAAAAGAGAAAGAATGATTGTCTATGTAATCTCTGTATATTCTGTTGAGTTCTCCGTATTGGGGAATCATCGTCTCTATCTTTCCTGCCATATGATTTAATTTAATGCCCTCTGAACTTATGTAATTCAGTACTTAATTCTTCGTTATTTTTAATGAACTCTAACAGAATTTCTTTAGTTATTACATATTGATTGTTTTTCTTATCTTTAGTTGCAAGTTTTTGTTCATCATCCTTATCTGTTATTTGGAAACTATGTATTATCCTATTTCTTTGAGTTACCAGTTGGTTAAATAAAGTCGCAATCTTAGAACCGGCTTTATTTGTTATTGTATCTGAAATAGGCTTCGATAGATTTCCTGATGTTCTGTCCATTAAATCATACCAATTATAATTAGCTCCGCCATCCTCTCTTAGGATATTCTCTATGATAAATGTATTATTGGAATTAAAAACACATAATGCACTACCTAATAACTCTCTATATTCTTTGGATGGCAGGGATTGTCTTGTATAATCTTCGTACATAAGTAATATATTTAGAGTTGGTTAAACTTGTTCATCGCATTAGCTTTAATATCATCGGCTATGTCAATGTAAGGTTTCATGGCTTTATAATCGCTGTGTCCTGTCCATTTCATTACAACCTGTGCAGGAATACCGAGTGCCAATGCATTACAGATGAATGTCCTTCTTCCAGCATGGGTACTTAATAATGCGTATTTAGGTGTAACTTCATCTATACGCTCATTCCCCTTATAGTAGGTTTCACGTATAGGTTCGTTGATCTCTGCAAGTTCACCAAGCTCTTTCAGGTAATCGTTCATTTTCTGATTACTGATAACGGGCAGAGCCATGTGGTTTTCAAAATGGATGTCCTTGTATTTATCAAGTATGGCTTTACTGTACTTGTTCAGTTCAATACTCAGACTGTCTGCCGTTTTAACGGTAGTAACTTCAATGTGATCAGATTTGATATCGCTTCTCCTTAGGTTACGAACATCCGAATATCTCAAACTTGTAAAACAACAGAACAGGAAAACATCCCGGACACGTTCCAGATACTGCTTGTCCTTGGGAATTTGATAGTCTTTCAGTCTGTTCAATTCTTCCCACGTCAGAAAGATTACTTTCTTGGGGGTGGTTTTCAATTTCGGTTTGAACGTATCGTATGCTATATTCTGGTGATAGTCTTTCTTGAAGCTCCATCGCAAGAACCATTTGAGAAATCCCATTTGTTTACCGATGGTACTGTTTCTCATGTCTTTCTTGTCACGCAGGAAATTGACATATTCGTTCAGTCCAAACTCATTGAAATATTCAAAGGTTAAATCTTCCTTGAACTCTTTAAGGTGATTTTTTACCGCTGCAAACTTTTCGTATGTGGATTCAGTCCAATTATTCTGATTGCCACATTCTTTTACAAATTCATCGAATACCTCCCAAAAACTTATCTTTACGTCTTCCTGGTCTTCACTTTTATCTTTCATCCGAAGGTTGAATGCGTCCTTTAACTGTTGGGTAGTGGGCATGGTTTCCTGTACCTCAAATTCTTTGAATACGTTTTGAATTTCGGTATAGTATTTCAGGAGATCGGCATTGATTTCAGATGCACTTTGCTTTAATTTGTTGGTACACCCGTTCTTCACTCGCTGCTTGTCAGCATCCCACTTGGCTACATCAATGCGGTACCCCGTTGTAAACTCAATGCGTTGGCTTGCGTATATGACACGCATACGGATGGGGACATTCTCCACGATTGGCACACCGTTCTTTTTCCGGCTTTCCAATGCAAAAATGATGTTTCGTTTGATATTCATAATTATATCAATGGTTTTAATCTTCTAAATTCAATAGAATATTTTGTAGCTGTGTCATTATCTATAGTTATAAGAACATTCTCATCATTCTTAGATTCAGCATTCGTAGTCCAGTTGTAGCTACCTGTTAATACTTTTTGATTATCAATAACACAAAATTTATTATGCATTAGTCCCCCTCTGGTGCCCCTTATTTCAATGCTATCAAAATCAGATAGGTCAACTCCATAGGTAGAATTAACCCCATCTTTATAAATTACTAGCTCTATCCTTAATCCCTCTTGGCGTTTTTTTTCTAATGCTTCTTTAATTTTCTCGTTTGTAAACCATGCCATAGCTGCTAAAATAGATACTTTAGCTTTATTTATAGCGTCAATTACCTTTCTCTCGTTTTCTTTAAATACTACTTCGTTTTCTATTTCTTGGCTTATTTTAACACCTTCCCAAGTAATGATATTATCATTGTACTCCAGTTGGATACTATCCATATTAAGAATCTCATTAAGTGATCTTACAGCCGCCTGTTTGTCGAAAGATTCTGTTATCAGTTGTTCAATTAGTTTCTTTAGATTGATATCTGTGATATTATGGATGCGATTTTTCACATAGTTTGACTTTGATGTATTAAGATCTGAGTTTCCTAATTTAGGTAACCCACCATTTGCAGAATCATATACGTCATCCCTAAAACCTAGAGTTTGAAATAATGTAACGAGCTGACTTCCTGTTCGTGATCTCCATAACTTGCCATCTCCTCCTATGACGAAGTTCACTATAGCTTCTTTTGATGCATTGGATATTTTCATACTTATAATATTTAAACTTTTAATCACACCCAAATATACACCCAATATTTGGAATAGCAAAAGATATTCAAAAAGATTTAGATTTACTATGCACTTCAAATTGTATATGATTATCAGCGATTTGCAATTTTATGATATTTCTTGAATATATAGGTTCGAGAGCCTGTCTCTCCGCTGAGTCATTAAGAAAATCCCTGTAAAGCATTTGTTTTACAGGGATTTTTTTATGTTGTTTCTTTAAAAAAGGTAGAAAGTCTGATAGAAAACTCAATAGAGTCGTAGTAGTTATCCGATGAAGTTTTATTTCTTTTTGAAAGAACAGATTCTTTTCTTTTTCCTTTCATGTCGTAAATTGTAATGATATTGTTACCAAGTTTGCTGGAAGCAGTCTGGTGATGTCTGGAATAAATTCTTTTCTTAATACAGGATTTTTATATCTTCTTTAAAAAAGTATCTACTTTTGTGTAGTTTTTGTGATAGTACAGGCGTCTAATGGTCAAAAAATAAATTCATACGATATGGAAATATTGGATACTGCATTTGCGCAAATGGTGAAAGAACATAAAAGTACCATTTATACTGTATGTTTTATGTTCTCGAAGGATTCCGATGAAGTGAGCGATCTCTTTCAGGAAGTACTTATCAATCTTTGGAAAGGATATGATTCTTTTAAGAATCTCAGCAACGTCAATACATGGATTTGGAAAGTGAGTTTTAATACTTGCATTTCATGTGAGCGGAAAAAGAAAAGGCGGGCTGTTGTTCCTCTGACTATGGACATCAATCTTTTTGAGGATAAAGATGAGAGTTCCCGACAGATTCGTCTGCTCTACGACCGCATTCACCGGCTGAACCCTTTCGACCGTGCTATCGTTTTGTTGTGGCTTGAAAACATGAGCTACGAAGAAATAGGAGCGATTGTCGGAATATCTGTCAAAAACGTATCTGTACGTTTGTATCGTATCAAGGAGGAATTGAAAAAAATGTCGAACCATTAAAATGTACTATCATGGAAAATCATGCAGATAAATTTGAGTTAGACGAGATGAAGCAACAGATTCAGTTGCTGAAGGACAAGCTTGCCAAAGAAATAATTGTTAGTGAGAAGTTAATCAGACATTCTACACAGGACAAGGTTTCCTATATCAACCGGAAGAAGAAGTTCATGTATTTTTTGATAGTCTTTGCGCTTGTTTATTGTAATACATTTTTCTTGCTGATGGGATATTCGTGGATTTTCTGCGTCTTTACTTCTGTCTTTTTAATTATAGCCGGATTTTACCAGCGATATAGTCACAAGGGAGTTAGTATAGATTGCATATCGGCAGGCAATTTGCTGGATATCAGTAAAGCGTTGGTACGCATGAACCAACTGAATTTGAAGTGGCTTTATTTCGGCATTCCGTTTGCTTTGTGCTGGATTGTTTGGTTTATGTTTGAAAGTTATCCGAAAGTTGGAGGCGAAATGATATGCTACGGAGGGAGTGTTGGCTTTGTTTTGGGAGCTGTCGGAGGTATTTTACATTGTATTCGTGTCCGGCGTAAAGCAAAGGAGGCCATTCGTGACATCGAAGAATATACCAAGGATAATTAAGTAGTTACTTCTTTTAATTATCTTTCCGGTTTCTGGTTATAGTTTTCCCCGGCTGGATTGTGGTCCGGCTGGGGAATATTTTTGTTTTTATTTTTTCTTACCCAATCCCATATGCAACTGAATGCCCACAGAAACGCTGAGGTCGTTTGCCCATGAGCGGGAATTTACGGTTTTTGTTGTAGAGGTCAGATCGGGTTCTGTAACGGTATAGGTCGTTTTACAGTCTTGTAATGGACAACGATAGCTGACATCCAGAATAATGCTGCACAGATTGGAGGTACGGTAACCTGCTGCTATTCCGGGGTTGAGGAATGTAGACGAGCGGCTTATCTCAAGCTTGTATGTTGTTTCTTCGATGGTTTGAGTTTTTTCAGAGCCTCCGGCACTCATGCGTCCTATACCGACTCTTGGCATCAACTGCCATCTTCCTATTTCTTCTATGTAGCCGATGCCTATACTTGCAGCAGGTTTTATCCTGCTCAATCCGGGAAACAATTTATCACCTAAGACTTGGGCGATGTTGGTCGACAAATCGTCAGTCCGGATTTTGAAAAAACTCAGTCCGATATCCAGATAAGCATTCCAATGGCGTGCGAATCCGACAGACATTCGCCAGTCAAATTGGGTAGCAACATCTGCACGTGAGCCGAAATATTCCGGATAGTCACTTCCTCCGGTATTGAAATTGGGACCGATGGAAAACGACATGAGGAACGGATGCCGTACGGATGTTATTTTTTGTATTTCCTTTTTGGGCAGGGAGGAGGTTTCGTTTTGTGCAGCTAACGGCAGTATGCCGATGATAAGCAGAATAATTACTGCAAGCTTTTGTTTTTTCATAGATGGAGAGAAGGATTTAGGTCTGATTAGATATGACGTTGGTTTCTTTGATTTTATTGGAATGTTTTTTTACTATCTAAACACAAATATAGCTATATATTGGATAATCAGATGATTTACCTGTTAAATTTTTACAATAAGTAATTACTTGTGAAACTGGTTTGTATGATGATTTTACTAAAAATTGGGTCTTTCCTTGAGAGCTCAGTAATAGGATATTTAGGAAGATGTCCCCTTTCTTTTTAGGAAGAATGTGACAATCGAAATGGGATCAGGGGATGTTAGAATACACCGTTATTGCTTTTTGTGAAGGGCGTGAAGGGCAAAAAAGCATGAATAATGTCTATAAAATAAAGATATAAGGCTTTGGAACGGGAAAAGCCGGCATATCTGATTTTATTTCTCTCGATGTTTTCTGAAAATTTGTACAAATAAAAAAATAATTTGTACAAAAAATCCCCCGCCTTTGCCGTGGAATAAATTTAATTCTTGCGACAGGCGGGGGAGGTTTTATCGACTTATGAATTTTTGGAAGAAATTCCTTATTCGTAGATTAGCGGTTAGGTGTATCCCAAACTTTTGTTTCGCTACACTGCAAGTCAGTCCATTGGTTACCACACTTCAGCTTGAAATCACCTTTTTCCAGGCGCCATTTGCCGTCGTAACCAACAAAAGCAAGGTCACTTCCCTTCAGTTTCATTGTTACGGTCTTGGTTTCACCCGGATTAAGAGCTACTTTTTCAAAGTTGCGCAGGCGGATATTGTCGGGAGTGCTGCTTGCAACCAAATCTTTGGAATAGAGAAGTACGCTTTCTTTTCCGGCTACTTTTCCGGTATTGGTTACGTCGACGCTGACAGTCAGCACATCGTCGGCAGTAAACGAGGACTTGTCGACTTTCAGGTTCGAGTAACTGTAGGTCGTGTAACTCAATCCGAAACCGAATTCCCACTGCACATCCATTACCGAATCATAGTTGTAGTTTCCACCCATCTGTCCCATGTTTTCGCAAGGCTTGTAGTCGTAGTTGGCCAGAGCATTGATGTATTTAGGATAGGTGAAAGGTAGCTTGCCACTAAAGTTGGCATCGCCGGCAAGCAGATTGGCAAGTGCATCGCCACCGTAGTTGCTGGGCAACATGACATGGACTACCGCTTTTGCCAGCGGAACAATATCGTTGATGATACGTGGGCGGCCTTCATTCAAAACAAGGATAACGGGCTTTCCGGTTGCAGCAAGGGCTTTTACAAGATTGCGTTGGTTTTCCGACATGGTCAGGTTGGTCAGATTACCCGGAGTTTCGCAGTAAGAGTTTTCTCCGATGCAGGCAATAATCACATCGGCACGACTGGCTGCGGCAACTGATTTTTCGATTTCCGGCTGGTTTTCTTCCCACCAGTTGTCGTTCTTGTAAGGAGCGTAAGTCACGCCCGGTTCGTAAATGATGTTCTCCTTGCCATACTTGTTGCACAGAGCTTCATAAATAGTATTGTAAGCGCCGGCACATTGATCGGCCAGATGTCCCTGCCAACTGTATGACCATCCTCCGTTGAGGCAGCGCATTGAGTTGGCGTTCGGACCGGCAAGCAAGATTTTCGTACCTTTGGCAAGCGGCAGAATGTTGTCTTCATTCTTCAGCAGCACTTCCGATTCTTCGGCAGCCTGCAAGGCTACGCGGGTAAATTCCTCTGAGCCGAATTTATTGTATTTTTTGATGTCCCAGTATGGGTTGTCGAACAGACCTAAGCGATATTTCAGGCGCAATACGCGGGCTACGGCATCATCGATGCGGCTCATCGGTACTTCACCCTCCTGAACCAGTTCTTTCAGGTAGTCGCAGAAGCTCACTTCGTAGGGTACCATCGACATGTCGATACCGGCATTGATGGCAATCTTGACAGCCTCTTTCTTGGTTGCTGCAATGTGGTCGCGTGTACACAGGTTATTGATGTCCGCCCAGTCGGTCACAATCATACCGTCCCAGTTCAGATCTTCCTTCAGCCATCCGGTCAGCAGTTCGCGATTGGCATGGAAAGGCATGCCGTTGTCCACGCCCGAGTTGACCATTATGCTCAGCGCTCCCTGACGGATAGCAGCGAGGAACGGAGCAAAATGTTTCTCGCGCAGGTCAGAACGAGAAATAGACGAAGGTGTACGGTCCTTGCCCGATACGGGAACTCCGTAGCCCATGTAGTGCTTCATGCAGGCAGCCACGTTGTATTCGCCGATGTGATTCGGGTCGCTTCCCTGAAAGCCTCTGACGGAAGCCTTACCCATTTCTGCATTGACGTAGCAGTCTTCACCGTAATTTTCCCACATGCGCGACCAGCGCGGGTCACGTCCCAAGTCGACTACCGGCGCATATGTCCAGGGAATACAGCAAGCTTTGGTTTCATAAGCTGAAATTGATGCAGCCTTTTCAGTCAGTTCGCGGTTGAAAGCAGCTCCCATATTCACTCCCTGCGGGAACATGGTTCCATCGAGCGTATAGGTCGTTCCGTGAATCTGGTCGACACCGTAGATACAAGGTATACCGATTTCTTTCATCGACAAGTCCTGAATCTGCTTGATTGCTTCAGCCCATTTTTCCTTTTTCTGTGCGACACTCAGTGGAACATTCAGCAATGAACCTACCTTATATTTGCCAATTACAGTGTCGAGCATGGCAGGATTCAGTGTAAATCCGTTTTTCTTGCTTGCTTCAAAATCGCTTACCACATCGATGGTGATCTCACACATCTGGCCGACTTTTTCTTCGAGTGTCATTTTCTTCAGCCATTCTTGAATATGTGCCTCGATAACTGGATCGGAAGGAATGGCAGGAGCAGGCTTTTGTCCTCCTGCCGTCAGACAGACACCGGTACATAAAACCGATGCCAGTGCCAGTTTCTTGAAATTTTTCATGGTCAATTGTTTCTTTTTATTCGTTATAGTTTGTTTATTAGTTATTCGAATGAAAACGTAATGCGTTCGCCTTGTCTTACACTGAATGGGATGAAATCATCTTGGGAACAGGATACTCCGTTGAGAAGTACCTTCTTGATACCTTTCGGATATTTCAGTTGCAGATTGTTCTGCCATCCTCCGGTGATGGTTGCCTGCACGGGCTTTCCATCTTTCCATACAAGGTCTACCGTGGCACCTCCTCTTACTTTCAATCCGTAAAAGCTTCCATTCTTCCATGAATCGGGCAGGGCTGGGAGCAGATGAATGAAACCATCTTGACTTTGCAGTAGCATTTCGCTGATACCCGAAGTTCCTCCCCAGTTGCCATCCATTTGAAAGGGAGGATGCGAGCAGAAGAGATTAGGGAATGTTCCACTTCCGTGCTGTGTAGGGTTTTGAGCTGTATAAGCCGGATAAAGCAGACTGCGGAATAATTTGTACGCACGATTACCGTCGCCCAGTCGCGCCCAGAAATTAATTTTCCATGCACGGCTCCATCCGGTACCTTCATCGCCTCGCCGGTTCAGGGTCTTCCGGCAGGCTTCTGCCAGTTCGGGCGTTTTAAGAACCGAAATCTGATTACCCGGATGCAGACCATATAAATGAGATACATGGCGGTGATGGATGTCGGTTTCCTCATAATCCTCCAGCCACTCCATCAGGTATCCTTTTTTACTGATTTGGTGTGGAGGCAATAGCCGGATAGCTTCTTGCAAGGCCTCGGCATAAGCCGTATCGGTATGCAGAATATGCGAAGCTTCTATCACATTGGTATAAAGTTCGCGTACGAGTTGGATGTCCATTGTCGGCCCCATACAAATACTGATGGGCGTGCGATCTTTTCCGGGCAAGTAGAAAGCGTTCTCGGGCGAAGAAGTCGGTGCTGTGACAAGCCATCCGTGTTTGGGCTCTTTTACCATAGTCGAGTAGAAAAATTCGGAGGCACCTTTCATGATCGGATAAATATCTGCCAGATAGTTCTGGTCACCACTGAAAAGATAATGTTCCCACAGGTGTGCACAAAGCCATGCTCCTCCGGTATTCGTTGCGCCCCATGACGGATGTTCTCCGGGGGCAGTATAGTTCCATACATTGGTCATCATGTGGAGAACCCAGCCTTTGGCCTGTGGACCGTAAAAGGCTTTTGCACTTTCTTCTCCACTGGGAACCAGGCGTTTCACTAAGTCAACCAGTGGTAGATATAGTTCCGATAGATTAGCTTGTTCTACCGGCCAGTGGTTCATTTGTACATTGATGTTCGTATGATAGTCGCCATTCCAGGGAGTTCCCGGCTCGTTAGCCCAAAGTCCTTGCAAGTTGGGAGGCAGGCTTCCCGGACGTGTACTGCTTATCAGCAAATAACGTCCGTAATTATAGTAAAGAGCTGCCAGCGAAGGATCGTCCTGCTGCTGGAATCTTTCAATTCTCTGATCGGTAGTCAGATGTGAAACGGCTTCATTTTCGGGCAGACGGATTCCTGCACGGTTGAACAGAGCCTGGTAACTTAGGATTGCTTCCGATACAGTTTCGCAGAGATTGCTTTTCAATGCATCGTTGAGTATTCGGTCTGCTTCCGTTTCATAAATTTCTCCTGCCAGAAAGGAGGTCTTTGCCGATACTACAATCCATGCTTCGTCCGCATTTTGTACAGTGATAGACTGTTCGTCAGTCGACTGGTTTGTCTGCCTGCCCTTGCATGTTATTCCGGCAATGGCAGCATAACGGACACCCGTTTGCGAAGAACCACTGTCCAGACTGCCGTACAGTTCCAGTTTTCCTTCAGCCAGTTTGCGTACGCTTCCTCTTTCCGGACGGCTCAAATTCATTTTGAAATTGATGGAACCAGGAACGTTTGCTTTCAGGTGTATCAGCATGACATCTTTATCACGTGAAACGACGTATTCGCGCACATAATTTACATTCCCGCGGGAGAAAGTTGTGTATGCGATTCCCTTACTTAAATCCAGCCAGCGGTGGTAATCAGCAGGAACATCCTTTTCATGTACTCCGTACTGATGCTCCAAAAATAAATTGCCCAACATCTGAAAGGTTCCATACGTTCCTCCTTTTTCCGGTTTCTTAGGAACAAAGCTGGTATACATCAGTTCTTGTGCTTCTTTGTTCTTTCCTTCGAACAACAGCCGACGTATTTCGGGCAGGCTTTTGGAAGCGTCGGGATTCAGATAATTGGCTTCCGACCCACTCCACATGCTGATTTCATTCAGAACAATATGTTCTTTGACGATTCCTCCGTCGGGCATCATACCCAGTCTGCCGTTGCCTAACGGAAGAGTTTCTTCCCACTGTACAGCAGGTTCGTCGTACCACAATGTCTGGTCACTGCGTCCTGGAGTTGGATGTGGCTCTTCTCCGGTAATACATTTATACAATGTTTCAGCAATAATAGCAGCTCCGTACTTGTCGGGATGCACTCCGTCGACGTAGAGTTGTGGGTAATAAGGAAGCATTGCTGTATGGAGGTCGATCACGGGTAAGCTTCTTTCGGCTGCAACTTCCCGGATATATGGAATGATTCCGTTTACAATGATACTGTCGTTGATGCCCCATTCTTTACGGTTAGAAGGAATAGGCAGACAAAGGTAGATGTGAGGATGTGATGCAAGTGCCTGGAATTTATCGATCAACAGGTTCAGATCGTCCTTGAATGTTGCATGATGCTGCCAGTTCTGCGGCTTGGAATCATTGGTTCCAAGTTTGATGGTTACGATATTGGGCAGAAAATCCAGTGCTTCCTGAAAACGTGTAGTTTTCATATAAGGCAGATCTCCTTTCTGGCTCAATGTATGGGCGGTCACGCCAAAGTTGCCTACTTCGTAATTGTTTCCCAGTAATTTCTGAAGGGCAGCCGGATAACTTTCTTCTGAAGGATTCTTCAACAGAAATCCTTCGGTAATGCTGTTACCTACACAAGCTATCTTGATTCTCTTTTCCGTTTGTGCCTGTATGGCAAGAGGAAGAATCAGGAATATTCCTAATATATACAGGTATAGTTTTCTCATGTTTATTCTCCTTTATATTTTATGTATCGGAAGTCGGCATACGCTTTCGATTGTGTGGAAGCAGATACACTATATAGTCCGAGTACGACTCCGGTAAATCCTCCAGCTGTTTCACTGCTGAGGTAACGGGTATTCATTTTTCCCAGCTCATGATAAATACCGTTTTCTGTATAGCCGAAGTAATAGAAGTTTATGTCCGATTTAATATTCAGTTCTATGTTTCCTTTACTGTTTAGTGGCATCTCCTTTTCGATATGTTCCAATTCTCCCAGTTTGTAGCGAAGGACAACCGAACGGCTTTTATCCTTGTTCTGACGGACGAACAAATCGTAGTGTGAGTGGTATTCCATATATACACTGATACCAGCTTCATCATTCGCTTGTGCATTTTTCAACTCCAAAGAAGTAGCGACTTCCATATTGAAGTGCTCTTGTCGGATAGCAACAAAAGTCGGGCTCTTTTGCTCATTCAAAGAAACCGGAGTTGCTTTCAGACGGAGATTTCCGTTCTTGAATTCATAGTTCTGCATATTGGGATTTTGCAGGTACATCCATTCGGGGGATAATTGTTTGTTCTCGAAAGTGATGGTTTCGGGTTTTTGTTTTACTGTCTGAAGTGGAAGAGTAGGAACATTCATGTCCAGCTGGATTGTACCATTTCCGTTTACGACGGGCCATGCATCTTTGTCCCAGCGTACGGGAGCCAGATAAGTTTCACGTCCCAGGGTATGATGGAATCCCGGCATGATACGGTAAGCAAGACAAACCATCCACCATGAACCGTCTGTACCTTCTACCAGATCGGCATGACCTGTACCCTGGATAGGATTAGTTTCTCCAGCCTGACAAGCATGAGTCAGAATCGGATTTGCCGGATTTCCTACGTACGGTCCGTCAATGTAACGGCTGCGTGCGATGGTGATGCTATGTGCTACTTCTGTTCCTCCTTCTGAAATGAGCAGGTAATACCAGCCGTCTTTCTTATAAATATGTGGTCCTTCCGGATAACGTCCTCCGGTTCCGTTCCATATCTTTTTGGAAGGTGTGAGCTGTTTTCCGGTCATCGGATCTATTTCGCACAGATTGATGTAACCGTCCGGATTGCTTACCATGTAGCATTTACCGTTTTCGAAATACAAAGAAGGGTCGATTCCTCCTTGTTCCAGCCATACGGGTTCCGACCATTCTCCTTTGGGATCGGTTGTGTGAACCAGAAAATTACCTTTGCCTGATACATTGGTCGTAATCATGTAGAATACTCCTTCGTGATAACGTATGGTAGGAGCAAAGATACCGCTTCCTCCATTGGCTCCTTTCAGGTTAAGTTGTGATTCCCGTGTCAGGCAATTGCCTATCTGCTCCCAGTTTACCAAATCTTTACTATGGAAGAGAGGTACTCCCGGAAAATATTGAAAACTGCTGTTTACCAGATAATAGTCATCGCCAGCTTTACATACGCTAGGATCAGGATGAAATCCGGGAATTACCGGGTTTTTATAACCCTGAGCAAATGTTTCGCATAGAGAACAAGCTAAGGCGCAAAGTAAGATACCAATGTTTCGCATAATTCATTAAAGTTAAAAAGTTACTAAGTCTTTACTTGACTTCGATTACAAAGATACATGATTTTGATTTTCTGCATCCGTTCTTTTGTTTCCTGTCACGAGCTAAAATGTTTCCAATAGGGTATTCAAATGTTTCAAACCTGTTTATTTCCCTGTTCTTTTATGATTTAACGTACATAGAAAACATTATTTTTGTTGAATAAAGTAGGTATCTAATAATAAAATCTATAACCTATTGGCGGAATTAAATTATAAAAGATTTATGTTTAAAAAGTTGTGCATATTGTTGATATTTAGTAAATTAAAGGTGACCAAACTTTTAATAGACAAATATCGTATGCACAACTTATATGCAATATTCGCAAAATTACTGAACATATGCAAGCAAATTGCCGGCAATTTAGTCAATGAATCTGGGAATGTGCCAAGACGAGGAGTCGTCCCTAAATTCTCAGACCTTGAAGTAGTGGCTTTGAACATGGCATCAGAGGCTGCCCCGTATTGACAGTGAGTCTCTGTTGTTTGCAAAGCTACAGGAATATAGGGTTGAAATACCCAACCTTATTTCCCGCCGACAATACAATGACAGGCGTAAAACAACTTCCTCCCTATGTAATGCAATCCGAGAAAGAATGGTTTCTGAAATGGATGGTGGTGAAGACTGTTTCTGTATTGATTCGAAGCCGATAGAAGTATGTCGTATTGCCCGTTCCAAACGTTGCAGTATGGGAAAGAAGGATTTTGGTAAAGCACCTGGGGTAGGCTACTGCGCATCACAAAGCATGTATTATTATGGGTATAAACTCCATGCAGTCTGTGGGTTAAGTGGTGTCATCCATTCCTTTGACCTCACTAAGGCAAGTGTGCATGACATTCATTACCTGAAGGATGTGAAAGTGGATTATAGTAATTGTACAGTCATAGGGGACAGAGGATATATAAGTGCCCAAGTGCAATTGGATCTGTTTGAAACTGCCAATATCAGATTGGAGGTACCATACAGATGTAATCAAAAAGAATGGAAGCCAACATTCCCAGCTTTTTCCAAAGCGAGAAAAAGAATTGAAACCATATTCTCGCAATTGTGTGACCAGTTTATGATTATAAGGAATTATGCGAAAGATACAGATGGATTGTTTGCCCGGATTATCGGGAAGATTAGCGCACTTACAATCCTCCAATATATTAACTACAAAAATGAAAAGCCTATTGGCAGAGTTAAATATGCGCTATTTTAATTCCGCCAACAGGTCTATAATCTTATTTTACTATGAAATTTTTTGTCTGGTTATTTTTTCTGTTAATTGGCGGGGGTAATCTTTGGGCCGCAGGACCTAAAATATTGTTCATCGGTGATTCCATTACTGATGGCAACTGGGGAAATAGTGATGGAAGTGCCCAACCTTCTTCTGTCCGCAATCATTGGGATATGAATCATATCTATGGAAGTGGGTACATGTATCTGTGTGCTTCTTACTATCAAAGTAATTATCCTGAGCAAGAATATCAGTTCTTCAACCGGGGTATCAGCGGAAATACATTGAACGATTTGAAGACCCGGTGGAAGGAAGATGCTCTTGCGATACATGCTGATGTAGTTTCTGTCTTGATAGGAACGAATGATGTGAATGAATATTTAGGTAAAAAAGACAATGGAGCTTTCGATTTTGTTTTGTGGGAACAGACTTATCGGAATTTACTGGATAGTCTGCGTCAGGATAATCCGCAGGTGAAGATTGTATTGGGTGAGCCATTTACAGCTTGTACGGGAAATATGAAAAAGACTGAAGATTTTGCTTTACGGGATAGCCTGATACAGCGTCTGGGAAAAATAACCTTACAGATAGCAGCCGATTATGGAGCTGTATTCATCCCATATGCTTCGATGTTTCACCGTTTGCTGGAAGAAAACCCGGAATTGCCGGATACTTATTGGATTTGGGACGGAATTCATCCGACACCTGCCGGACATAAGCGGATGGCAGACTTGTGGATAGAACAAATAGAAAAATATCATATATTGTAATAAAGGAGGATAAACAGATGGGCAGATGGAATATCAGGTGGAGCATATTGCTTGTTTTATGGTGTGTTACGGGGGTGAAGCTGGCTGCAATGAAAGTTGAGTCATTAGATAGGGGATGGTTTTTTAATCGCGGGTATGAATCTCAGGCTGCGGATAAGGTAACGGTTGATCTTCCGCATACGTGGAATGCTGCTGATGCGATGTTTGGTAATGTGAATTATTATCGGGGAATGTCAACTTATTCACGTTTTATCGTTGTACCTTCATCGGAGAACTTTAAGCGTGTTTTCTTGCGCGTAAAAGCTGCACAGACTGTAGCTGATGTGTATTTGGATAATCATTTTGTAGCTCAGCATAAAGGTGGATATACCTCTTTTACCGTAGAGCTGACTCATCTGATTCGGAAAGGAGAAAAACATAAACTGGATATCAGGGTGAGTAATGCTCAAACTATGGAAATAGCTCCGATATGCGGCGATTTTAATATATGGGGTGGGCTGAATCGTGGTGTGGAGCTTTTGTATACGGATGATGCTTGTATTGATCCGACATTTTATGGCTCATCTGGAGTTTTCTTTACTCAATATAATGTCTCAGAAAAGTATGCCGGGCTGGAAATGAAAGCATTGTTATCGGGAACTGAGATAGCTTTGAATGATTGCTCTATTGAATTCTCTTTGTTGGATGCGAAACATAAAGTTGTTTCTTGCAAGGAAATAAGTGTGTCTGGTAAGGAAGCCGTGGTGAAGATGGAACTTGATAATCCGCATTTATGGGATGGAGTTAATGATCCATATTTATATACCGGAATTGTCGTATTGAAAAGAGGTAGTAAAGAGATTGATCGTCGGGAAGAACATGTAGGCTTCCGGTTTTATTCAGCAGATCCGGATAAAGGCTTTTTCTTAAATGGCAAGCCCTATTCGATACATGGAGTCAATTATCATGAGGATCGTGCAGAAAGAGCATCGGCTTTTTGTCCTGAAGATTTTGAATCGGATTTAAACCTGATACAGGAAATGGGATGTACTGCTGTTCGACTGTCGCATTATCCGCATGCGCAAGTCCTGCATGATTTGATGGATCGCAGGGGACTCATTGCTTGGGCTGAGATTCCTTTTGTCAATGTATTTGTGGGGCACCCTCAGTATAGAGAGAACTTAAAACAGCAGTTGGCGGAACTGATTTATCAGTATTATAATCATCCCTCTATCTTGACGTGGGGACTTTTTAATGAAATCAACCCGGGATGGCTGGAAAATCCAACCCCTATGGCAGAAGAGTTGAATAAGTTGGCTAAGAAATGGGATATGTCGCGACCGACAACGGGGGCAAGTAACCAGGAAGATCCTTTGAATGGAATACCAGACTTGATTGCATTCAACCGTTATTTCGGATGGTATGGAAACGATTGTAAAGAGATGGGAGAGTGGATCGATAAGCAGCATCAGGCATATCCCCAGCGATGTATGGGCATAAGTGAATACGGTGCTGGTGCGGATGTGTTTCAACAGACGGATTCCTTGATTCATCCAGAGCCGTGGGGGCAGTGGCATCCAGAGAACTGGCAGACTTATTATCATATAGAAAACTGGAAACAGCTTGCTTCACGTCCGTTTTTGTGGTGTAAATTTGTTTGGTGTATGTTTGATTTCTCGGCGGCCGGTCGAAAAGAAGGCACGACTTTTGGCCGAAACGATAAGGGATTGGTGACATACGATCGGAGGATTAAGAAAGATGCTTTTTATTTTTATAAAGCAAATTGGAACAAGAAAGAAAAAGTGTTGTATATCGCATCGAAGCGTTGTCAGAATAGGTCGAATTCATCGGTTGACATTCAGGTGTTTAGCAATTGTGGTGATGCAGAGTTGTTTGTGAATGGAAAAAGTATGGGAAAATGTACGCCTGATGAGGTCTGTGTGGCTACATGGAACAATGTTCCTTTACAGTCGGGAGAGAATCAGGTAACAGTACGTGCTTCGGGACTTTCTGATAATTGTGTGTGGTATAACAATGACTGAATTGAATATATAAATAACGTTTGACTAGGCTGAATCTATCGTTTTATTACTGTGAAACGATAGATTCACTTGGGTGAAGCGACCGTTTCATTATAGTGAAACGATTTAAGTATGGTGAGTTTGGCCGTATAGCTTGGAGTTTTTAATTTTGAACAATCAAAAAAGGGGTTGTATCGTGGTAGCGGTACAACTCCTTTCTGTTATTAATTGGCTGGAGTTTTATTCTTCTGTTCGGAATGTTGTCCGTAAACGGATATCCGATGATGAGGCTCCTATTTCCAGTGTCATTTCTTTGTCAGGAAGAATGAAGCGGTTCTGCTTTTCATCCCATACTTGTAACTCTGTATAAGGGACGGTTAACTCTACTTTTTTCGTTTCTCCTTTACGTAGACTGATACGCTGGAATGCTTTCAGTTGCTTGATAGGATCTTTGTCCGTATGTTTTCGTGCGGAAACGTAAAGTTGTACAACCTCATCACCATCCATATCGCCGGAATTTTTCAGGTTGAAGCATACCCTTAAGGTATCGCCACGTTCAATAACACGGTCATCGAGAGTTGTTCCAAAGTAATTAAAGCGGGTATAGCTTAGTCCATAACCAAAAGGATATAATGGCTTTTCTTTAAAATACATATATGTCCGACCGTGAGTAATATCGTAATCCATCATGTGAGGAAGGTCGGTGATGTTTTTTACCCAGGTTTGGGTTAGTCTGCCTGCCGGATTATAATGTCCGAAGAGTACATCGCTGACAGCATGTCCCAATTCTTCACTGCATTGTGTAAGATGAAGCAGGGCTGGAACCCGTTGGTTGGCACGGTTGATGGCATACGGGAAGCTGCTGATCAGCACTCCGATGGTATTAGGATTGGCCTGAGCTACTTGCAAGAGCAAATCTTCCTGATCCAACTGGATGGACTGTCGGTCTACGGCTTCTTTTCCTTCACTTACCACAGGGGCTTGTTCCCAGCCGGCATTGCAGGTAGGATGATTGCCGACACACACGATAGCCACATCGGCCCATGCGGCAACGGTACGGGCACTGTCCATGCGGTTGGTCGCTACATAACGTACTTCAATATCATTTCCGGCTTCTTCCCGGATAGCATCGAGTACGTTTACTGTATAGAAAGGCTTGCCAGAATACCAGTCCTGTAAAACCTCGGTAGCCCGTTGACCGATGACAGCTATCTTTTTTATTTTCTGTTTGTCGAGCGGAAGCAGGCGGCTTTTGTTTTTAAGCAGGACAACCGATTTGCGAGTTGCTTCTCGTACCAGTTCTTTGGCTTCCGGTTTACTCCAGGGTGCAACGGTATCAGTCACACCGATAGCAGCATAAGGATTGTCAGCTGCATCATCCAGCAAGCCCAGTTTGAGAGAAATTCTGAGGTTTCCCCGGATGGCTTTTTCAATATCTTCTTCACTGATCAGTTTTCGGCGTAACGCATCGTATACCGCATCTTTGTAGTCATCCAGAAATTTGGTAATGCCGGCCTTGATACATGCGGCAGCAGCTTCAGCTCGGTCGTTGTCAAAACGTTTGTGATCGCTCAGCAAGAGGCGGAAAGCTCCGCCGTCGGTTATCAGGGTACCATTCAGTCCCCATTCTTTCATCACGACATCACGCAGTACGGGATGCATGATGCATGGAATGCCGTTGTATGCATTATAGGCAGTCATCAGAGCTTGTGATCCTCCTTCGGTTACTCCTTTATAGAAAGGATAGGAATAATATTCACGGAATAATTTATCAGAATAGTTGGATGATGATGATGTCCGTCCATATTCGTTACTGTTCGACAAGAAGTGTTTCATCAGCGAAGCATTTCTCCAGTATTTAGGATGATCTCCCTGTATACCTTTGATAAAAGCTACGGCAAGTCGTGATGTGAGGAAAGCGTCTTCACCATAACATTCTTCCGTTCGTCCCCAGCGAGGATCTCTGCCTAAGTCTACATTGGGAGTCCACATGATAAGTCCGCTTTTCCGGTATTTTGCGTTTTGAAAGAGATAACGGTTTTCTGTACTGATATAAGTCGCTACACGATATAGCAGGTCAGTATCCCATGTTTCTCCCAGTCCGTAGGCTTGTGGAAAGACAGTTGTCGGTGTGTTGACCCTTTCTCCGTAGGTAGGTCCCCCTAACACCACTCCATGTAATCCTTCCACACTGCCTGAACCTTGTATGCCAAGCCGGGGAACCTGGGTATTGTTTTCTAAAGCATCGACTTTCTCGTCGAGGGTCATTTGAGCAATTAAGTCATCCAGCCGCTGTTCCTCACTAACTGTAGGAAGAGTGAGTACATGTTGAGCGTGTATGATTCCTGCTGAAGCAGTCAGCAAGACGAAAAAAAGTTTCCTATGTGTTTTCATAATTAGATAATGTTAAAGACATTGCAAAGCTAATATAAAGCAATAGGTTATATGACGAAAAATGTTTCATATAAGGGCATGAAATGTTTTAAATGTGTATAAGGTAGGAAAAACTATCTCTTATTTTATAGGAAAGGAAACAAAGTGTACCATATACGGAAACAAATGCATACCAGTAGGAGTTCGTGTCTGTTATATATTTGCATAAATAAGATTCTATTTATGTAGTATTGAAAAACACAATAATTAATAAGATGGCTGCTATGAAAAAATTGATAATTTCTGTTTTACTTCTTTTGTTAGCGGAGAATGTAATGTTTTCTCGGGAAAAATCTACAGTACACGGTTATCCCATTACTCCCGTTCCATTTACTGCTGTTGAATTGACCGATTCGTTTTGGGGGCAACGTCTGGAAGCAAGTCGTAAGGTTACGGTTCCATTGGCTTTCAGTAAATGTGAGGAAACAGGAAGATATAGAAATTTTGAAATGGCTGCACATCCCAATGATAGCAATGAAGTGACAGGATATCCTTTTGATGATACGGATGTGTATAAGACGATTGAAGGGGCTAGTTATTTACTTCAGACGTATCCAGATAGTCAATTAAAGGAATATATAGATAGCGTGTTGGTGATTGTAGCTAAGGCACAAGAAACTGATGGATATTTGTACACAGCACGTACAATGAATCCCCGTCATCCACATAGGTGGGCTGGTAGCCGACGTTGGGAAAAGGTGGAGGAATTAAGCCATGAATTTTACAACTTAGGCCATATGGTGGAGGGAGCCATAGCACATTTTCAGGCAACCGGACAGCGTAATTTCTTGGATATTGCTATTCGTTATGCCGATTGTGTCTGTCGGGAAATCGGGGATAAGCCGGGACAGCAGGTCCGTGTTCCCGGACATCAGATAGCAGAAATGGCGTTGGCAAAATTATATCTCGTAACAGGACAGCAGAAATATCTTGATCAGGCTAAATTTTTTCTCGACAAACGTGGATATACTACTCGGAGAGATGCATATTGTCAAGCGCATAAACCGGTTATTGAACAAGATGAAGCTGTTGGACATGCGGTAAGAGCAGCCTATATGTACGCAGGTATGGCAGATGTTGCCGCTTTGACCGGGGATACTGCTTATATACATGCAATAGATCGGATTTGGGAAAATATTGCTTCAAAGAAATTGTATATTACCGGGGGTATTGGTGCAACCAGTGACGGAGAAGCTTTTGGAGATAATTATGAATTGCCTAATATGGCGGCTTATTGTGAAACTTGTGCCGCAATTGGAAATGTGTATGTAAATTATCGTTTGTTCCTTTTACATGGTGATGCGAAATATTATGATGTGCTGGAACGAACATTGTATAATGGACTGATTTCTGGAGTATCTCTTGACGGAGGGAATTTTTTCTATCCTAATCCGTTGGAGTCAATGGGGCAACATCAGCGTCAACCGTGGTTCGGATGTGCATGCTGTCCTTCGAATATTTGTCGTTTTATTCCTTCTGTTCCTGGATATGTGTATGCCGTAAAGGATAAAAATATATATGTTAACTTATTTATGTCGAATAATGCGGTGCTGGAGATTGCTGGAAAAAAAGTTTCTTTATCACAAACGACTTCTTATCCGTGGAATGGTAATGTCAAGCTGAAAATAACACAAAATTCTGTTGGGGCTTTTACTTTGAAAATTCGTATTCCGGGATGGGTGCGCAATGAGGTTGTTCCCAGTGATCTTTATGCATATGCCGATGAAGACAGTGCTTCGTATTCTATAAAAGTAAATGGACAGAAAGTGTATGCTGATTTACAGAATGGTTATTTTTCTATTCAACGTAAATGGAAAAGAGGGGACTGTGTAGACATAAATTTTGATATGAATGTACGTATGGTTCGGGCAAATGAAAATGTAATAGCCGATTGCGGACGTATGGCTATAGAGCGAGGACCGATTGTTTATTGCGCAGAGTGGCCCGATAATGATTTTAATGTATTGAATGTATTGTTAAATCCTACTGCAAAGTTTCAGGTCATTAAGAAAAAAGATTTGCTTTGTGGCATTAATCAAATTCAAACGCAGGCACAATCGTTGGAGTACGATAAATCAGGACGATTGTTGGTTACGGATCATACATTGACATTAATACCTTATTATGCATGGGCACACCGGGGAGCTGGTGAAATGGCAGTATGGTTGCCGTACAATCTGAAGGCAGTTTCTCCAAAGGCCGTTCCAACGTTAGTATCGGAGAGTAAGATTAATGCATCACATAAAATACAAACATTATCGTTTATAGCAGATGGAGTCGTTCCTAAAAATGAAAATGATCGAACAATCCCTTACTATCACTGGGCCCCTAAGGTAGGTACTACCGAATGGATTTCTTATGAATTTCCTGAAAAAGTACAGGTCTCCACGTCAACGGTGTATTGGTTCGATGATGCTCCTTGGGGAAGTTGCCGTGTTCCTGAATCATGGAAAATATATTATAAAAATGATGATGGGAAATGGTGTCCTGTAACTAATCAAAATGCGTACACTAAATATAAGGGGGTAGCCAATACGGTTTCTTTTGAACCCGTAACAACAGATGCTGTAAAACTCGAGGTTGTATTGCCGGATAAGAATTCTTCTGGAATATATGAATGGAATGTAAGATGAAAGATTCAGAGAACTTTTGAAACTTATTCTCTTGCGTGATTATTAGTTGTTTACGGTAAAAGGGTATAAAAAGTTATAAAGAAGTGATATAAACAAACGATACCCTAGTCAGAAACAAATTCATACCTTATGGCTGTTCATTTTTGGTTTACTTTGTGATGTTGATGTTAATTATAATATCAATGGGGAAAACCTAATAAATGTAAACTTTAACTATAAACAATGTACCATGAGTAAACACTTATTCGTAAAATGCACAAATGTGCATCTATGTAGTCTTGCAATGGTGATAATGCTATTGTTTTTGCCCTCGCTGGCAATGAAGGCTGCTTCTCAGAGTTTGACAGTTTCGGGTGTTGTTACTTCGTCAACAGACAAGATGCCTTTAATTGGCGTAAGTGTGCTGGTGAAAGGAACGACTAATGGAACAGTTACAGATTTTGATGGAAACTATTCTCTAGGAGTAGAGAAAGGACAAACATTGGTCTTTTCCTATATTGGATTTATTACACAAGAAGTTGTGATAGCCGATCAGAAGACTTTAAATGTAGAGATGAAAGAAGATACCGAAACACTTGATGAAGTAGTGGTCGTAGGTTATGGTGTACAGAAGAAAAAATTGGTTACTGGTGCTACTGTACAAGTAAAAGGTGAAAGTCTGGCAAAGATGAACACTAATAGTCCGCTGCAAGCTATGCAGGGACAGACTCCGGGCGTGAATATTTCTTCAACTTCCGGTCAGCCGGGTTCTGATATGAAAGTAAGTATTCGTGGTTTGGGTACGGTGGGAAATGCTTCTCCGCTTTATTTGATTGATGGAGTAGGGGGAGATATCTCGACCTTGAATCCTGCTGATATCGAAAGTATTGATGTTTTGAAGGATGCAGCATCTGCTGCTATTTATGGTGCGCAAGCTGCAAATGGTGTAGTATTGATTACAACTAAATCGGGAAAAGAAGGAAAGGCTCAAATTGCATTCGATGCTTATTATGGTGTACAGAAAGTGGCACGTATGGCCGATATGCTGAATTCGCAGGAATATATGACCATTATGGATGAACAAGCAGTCAATTCAGGTAATGCTCCTTATGACTGGAGTTCTTTCAAAAGTATTTACGATGCTGATGGAAATTTATATAATACGGATTGGGTTGATTCGATGTTTAAGGATAATGCCAAGACTCAGAGCTATACATTGGGAGTTACTGGAGGTTCTAAAACTTCGACTTATGCTATGTCTTTAGGATATATGAGCCAGGAAGGTATTGTTGGAGGTAAAGATGTTTCAAACTATGAACGTTACAATTTCCGTATTAATTCAGAACATAAGATTTTCAAGGATTCCGATTTATTAAAGGTTGGCGAACAAGTTAGCTTTGTTTATAAGTTGAACAATGGTGTTTCAGTAGGTAATCAATATAATAATACGTTAAGAGGTGCATTTGGAACATCTCCTTTATCGCCGATTTATAGCGATAATAATATTTATGATTCTCCATATAATGATACTTCCAATTCCGATTGGTACAATGGCGACGGCAATCCCTACGGATTGATGATGACAAACACAAATAATGAAAATAAAAATGCTGTCTTTTCAGGTAATGTATATGCTGAATTGCAGCCTGTCAAAAATTTAAAATTGAGAACAGTCTTTGGTGCTGTTTACGGTTCTTCTGAATATCGTAGTTTTACTCCAATGTATCAGTTCTCTATTTATAGTTATAACAATACACGTACTTCTGCTTCACAGAATATGAGTCATAGCCTGGGTATGACTTGGACCAATACAGCAACTTACGACTGGAAGGTAAAAGATCATGCATTTAATGCTTTGATCGGTATGGAAGTTTATCAATATTCAGGTACTTATCTTTCTGCCGGTACTGGAACATTGAGAGAGGGTTTCGATGACTGGGATCATGCTTATGTGGCAAACGGTACAGCATCGAGTGCAGACGATGGCATGTCGGTAGACGGATATCCTCAGGATGAAAGCCGTTCGGTTTCTTATTTCGGACGTTTTGGATGGAACTGGAAAGAAACTTATATGATCAATGCTACCTTACGTGCTGATGGATCTTCTAAGTTTGCAAGAGGAAAACGTTATGGCGTGTTCCCTTCTGTATCTGCCGGATGGACTATCTCGAATGAAAAATTTATGGAAGATTCTCAGGATTGGCTCGATTTCTTGAAACTTCGTGTCAGTTGGGGACAGGTTGGTAATCAGAATATAGATAATTACCAATATACAGCTCCTATTACTTCATCGAACACACATTATATTTTCGGTACAAATTATGGAGCATCTGCCCAGTCTGGTTTCTGGGGAGCATATCCGAGCCGTCTGGCTAACTCTGACGTTACCTGGGAAACATCCGAACAAACCAATATTGGTATCGATGCTCGTTTCTTAAGCAGCCGTCTGAGTCTGACTGCCGATTTCTATATCAAGACAACAAAAGACTGGTTGGTTGAAGCTCCTATTCTTGCTACAGCAGGTACTGGTGCACCATATATTAATGGTGGCGATGTGAAAAATACTGGTATTGAACTGGCATTAACCTGGAACGACCAGATAGGAAAAGACTTTAACTATAATATAGGAGTCAATGGAGCTTATAATAAAAATAAAGTTGGTAATATTCCTACTGAGGATGGTATTATTCATGGAGATGTCAATATGTTGTACGATAACTCTCCTGAGTTCTATCGTGCAGAAAATGGTCATGCTATCGGTTACTTCTGGGGCTATCAAACCGCAGGTATTTTCCAGAATAAAGAACAGATTGCCAATTGGAATGCAGATGGAAAACATGGAATTCTTCAGTCAGATCCGCAGCCGGGTGATGTAATTTATGTAGACCAGAATCAGGATGGTATTATCGATGATAACGATAAAGTTGATTTGGGCAACGGTACTCCCGATTTTACTTATGGCTTTAATCTTGGCTTCAACTATAAGAATTTCGACTTTTCTGTAGTTGCTTATGGAGCAGCAGGAAATCAGATTGTACAGTCTTATAGAAATCACGGCAACAGTAAGGCAAACTATACAACTGCTATTTTGGACAGATGGACAGGTGAGGGGACTTCCAACAGAATACCTCGTGTAACCAATACGAACATTAACTGGCAATTCTCTGATTTGTATATTCAGGATGGTGACTATTTGCGTATCAGTAATATAACTTTAGGATACGACTTTGCTAAACTGATAAATATAAAAGCTATCAGTCAGGCTCGTTTATACTTCCAGGTACAGAATGCATTTACATTTACCAAATACGATGGTATGGATCCTGAAATTGGTTACGGTACTTCCGACTGGGTTTCAGGTATTGATTTGGGATATTATCCACGTCCACGTACATTCCTGGTTGGCGTTAATCTGAAATTCTAATTTGAAAATTTAAAAAGAACATATTTATGAATAAGTTTAAACTATATATATTGGGATTGGGGTTGGCTTCCATGGGATTTGCTTCGTGTACAGCCGACTTCTTGGATGTAGAGTCTAAGAGAGAATCTACTACTGATAACTTTTACCGGACAGAAAGTGATGCTTGGCGAGCATTAATCGGATGTTATGATGGATGGCAGTGTACAACATCAAGTGCCGGATGCGCTTTTTACTATGCATCAGAAATAATGGCAGACGAATGCTTCGCAGGTGTAGGTATAACCGATGCGCGTAACTATCAGGTTATCGATCGTTTCGATGTAAACCAGTCGCCTTCGGATATGAATATTTTAGAGAATGAATGGAAAAATTACTATGCTGCAATATATCGTTGTAACGAGTTATTGGCACACGAAGACCAAATTTCATGGACCAATGAAGAAACAAAAGGAACTTATTTAGGAGAATGTCGTGCGATAAGAGCCTTGTGTTACTTCGATATGGTACGTATGTGGGGAAATATCCCTTTGTTTACCGATCCGGTCAACGAGAATCGTCCGCAGGCTAATCCGGATGAGGTGTACAATGTGATATTTACAGACTTACTGTATGCAGTTAATAATATTCCAGCCAGTGCTTATCCTAAAAGTGCGGCAGCATCGAACGATGGACATATTACTAAATATGCTGCATCTGCCTTGCTGGCAAGAGTTTATTTGTTCTATACTGGATATTATGGTAAAGAGCCTCAAGTAGAAGGAGTAACCAAAGCTTCCGTACTACAGGGACTGGAAGATTTTATTGCCGTTGCTGAATCTGAAGGATACGGACTGGTTGATGAATTTAAGAATCTGTGGCCTGCTGCGTCGACTTCATGGACATTGAACAAGAGTACCGGCGATTATGAACAGACTTCTACTTATGCCGGCGATGGAAATAAGGAAGTAGTACTGGCACAGAAATTCAATTATACTCAGGATTACAATGGTAACAATGACGGAAACCGCTGGTTGGTTAACATGGGACTGCGTAACTACCTGGGACATGCTCCTTACGGAAGAGGCTGGGGAGGATGTACGGTAAATCCTAAGATGTGGACAGTATATGGTACGGGCGATGAACGTCGTGAAGCTTCTATCATTAATCTGGTCAGTGAGGGCATTGCCGATGAGCCGGATTTTGAAACTTCTTATAAAGATCAGCGTGAATATACCGGGTACACTGTAAAGAAATACACTCCGATGTCTAAGTGGACCAAGGATGACGCAAGCGGAACCTGGTCGCTGGTTGACGAAGTTTCCGGTTTAGGCGAAGGAGATTTTCAGATTTCTCAGTATCAGAATTTCATTGTAATGCGCTATGCCGATGTATTGTTGATGGCAGCAGAGTTGGGAAGTCCTAATGCTCAGGAATATTTGAATAAGGTTCGTCAGCGTGCTTATACCTCGGAAGATGAAGATGGCACTCTGACCGTTTCAAGCAATTATCATGAACTGAGTGCTACAAAGGAAAATATCATGAACGAACGTATGCTGGAATTTGCTTTCGAAGGACAGCGTTACTGGGACTTGCTGCGCCAGGGAGTAGAATATGCTGCTTCTCAGATTGCAACCAATACGGCGGTAACCAGCGGTGGTAATCCGGATAATGTGACTATTGAGGCTTCAGATATTATCGAGAAACAAGGCCTTTCTCAGATTCCTAATAATCAGATAACGTTGTCGAATGGCGTATTAAAACAAAATACAGGTTGGAATTAATAAACAAAGGATGTTATGAAAAAACTAATTACTAAATTATATATTGCATGGCTGATGATAGCAGTCGGACTATTTTCGGCATGTACTCCCGATTCCTTCGAACTGGCGGGGAAGGATGTGACCGCAGATGATTTGGTAGAAGGAATAGCCTTTTCTATTACTCACGATTCGGAAAATCCGAACATCGTTTATTTGAAGAGCTTGATGCCTTCCAGCTATCAGGTTTGCTGGGAACATCCTCAGGGCAGAAGTCAGGATAGAGAAGTAACATTGCAGATGCCTTTCGAAGGTGAATATGAAGTAACTTTCGGAGTGCAGACCCGAGGTGGAATTGTATATGGTCCGCCGGCTACTTTTACAATCGATGATTTCTGTGCAGACTTCGTGAACGATGATTTGTGGACTTACCTTACTGGAGGCGTCAACAATGAAAAAGTCTGGATATTTGATAATGGTTCGTATGGATATGCTGCTGGAGAAATGACCTATGCTGATCCGAACTCTATTGTAGAATGGAACAACTGGAGTGCCAACTGGGACCCGGGAGTAGGACATACAGGCGATGATGCCATTTGGGAAAGCACCATGACTTTCGACCTGAAAGGCGGAGCTAATGTGAAGATTTACAATTCTTCTTCCAAAGAAACTACTTCGGGCACATTTATGCTCAATACAACTAATCATACCATTACGTTGACCGATTGTGAATTGCTGCATACTCCTTCATGGAGCGACCGAAGTACGAACTGGAGTCGCGACCTGAAGTTGCTGGAACTGGACGAGAATCATATGCGTATCGGGGTAATGCGTGATAACAGTGAAGGTCCATGGTGGTTGATCTGGAACTTTGTTTCGAAAGAATATGCCGACAATTACGTTCCGGAAGACCAGCCGGATCCGGAACCTGCTCTGCCGGACGGATGGGAAGATATGGTATCGGAAGTGGTGACCAGCAAGATTAAGTGGACTATGTCGACCGATGTTCCTTTCGATTGGGCTAATCTGGATGGTAGTTTGATGAATAACTTTACTGCCGGTAATTATCCGGATTGGGCTGCACCTGTAAACGGATTGGATCAGCTTTCCATGACACTCGACTCAAAAGCCATGACATATGAATTTGCCATGCCTGACGGTACTACAGCAAGCGGAACTTATACACTGGATGAAAAAGGCATTTATACATTTAGTGGAAGTGTTCCTACTTATCATATCGGCGGTGGTGACATCATGTTTGGAGCAGATGCCAATAATCAGCTTCGTATTTTGAGTATTGAATCAGCATCCGGTACGGTAATGGGTATGTGGCTGGGTGCACGCAGCTCCGAGAAGAATGAATATCAGGCTTATCATTTTATTCCGAATGCTGGTGGAGGAACTTCACAACCGGAAATGACATCGATTGCTGTCGATAATTCTAAATTGGTGTGGGGAAATCTGGAGTCTGAAAAAAATAATTTCCGTATTGAACTTTACAACATGTATGGCGAAACGGCTTCTGCCAGCCCGATTGATCCGGCAAGCATTGTGTTCGACTATTCGATGGAACTTACATTTACAATTAGTGGCTTGACAGGGGATGCTGCTACCAAGGAATATGATGCCGGACTGATGTGTACGGCAAACGGATGGTGGCCAGCTTATTCCGGTACAAGTGACGTTAAAGTGAAAGGTAACGGAACTTATAGCATCAAGATGAAACCGGAATCAGCCTACAATGGCGTGATTGTATTTGTTATCGATATTTTCGATATGTACAGTGACATTGCCGATCCGGAAGCTGTAAACGTAACAATCGATGAATTGAAAATTTTGTAATTACAACGTTGAAAGGACATGCATACAGGAAAATATTCTTGTATGTGTGTCCTTTTATCCATAACCATAAAATATCACTATGAAAAAACTATTTGTCTATTTTTTAGGAACGATTACTTGTCTGGTAAGTCTGTTCCTTGGAGCTTGCTCCGATGAGGATGATACAGGAAGTCCATATCTGAAAATTTCGAAGGAAGAACTGACTTTCGGAAAGCATGAGAGTGAAGCCCTTTTGTATATTCAGTCGAATGTGGCTTACGAAGTATCTTCCGATGCTGCCGACTGGTGTTCTGTGGTTCAGCAGGTTTCTACGTCGCAAAAAACAGCCAAGTATCTGGTGCATGTTACCGAAAACCCTGATACTGAAGTCAGGACTGCTGTAATAACTATAAAAGGCGCCGAGGTAAATGGTTCGGTAAAGGTGGTGCAGACTGCCAATGATTATTTACTGGTAGCACAGCATGAATACGAACTGCCGGGTGAAGGCGGAGAGTTTTTGGTAGAAATGCAGACTACAGGCGACTGTCAGGTGGAGATTGATGCCGACTGGATTCAGCGGATTGAAACACGTGCGGTCGAAACTCGTACAGAAACTTTCGTAGCCGATCAGAACGTTACGGGGGAAGTCCGTACTGCTACCATTGTATTTACGCTGGATGACCTGACCGAGTCTGTTACAGTAACCCAGAATATTCTTTCTACTCCCGAGCCGGATAAAACTGGTATGGAACAGGATGCTCCTGATTTGATGCGTAATATCAAGATAGGATGGAACTTGGGTAACTCGCTGGAAGCTGCGGGAGGTGAAACTGCCTGGGGAAATCCTGCAACGACGCTTGCCATGATAAACAAGATTCGTGAGATGGGATTCAATGCTGTACGTATACCGTGTTCATGGGATCAGTATTTGAATGATGAAACAACTTATGAAATCAAGGCTACCTGGCTGGCACGTGTAAAAGAGGTTGTGGACTATTGTATGCAGAACGACTTGTATGCTATCTTAAACATCCACTGGGATGGAGGATGGCTTGAGAACGATATTCCCAACGGATATAATGAAGAAGTGAACAATAAGCAGAAGACATTGTGGACTCAGATTGCCACTTATTTCCGCGATTACGATGAACATTTGCTGTTTGCCGGATGCAATGAGCCGAATGTAGAGGACGAAGATGATATGGCTACCTTGCTGAAATACGAACAGACGTTTGTCGATGCAGTAAGAGCTACCGGCGGAAAGAATGTATACCGTAACCTGATTGTTCAGGGACCGTCTACCGATATCGACAAGACTATGCAGTATATGAATGCGTTGCCTGTTGACGAAACTCCCAATCGCTTAAGTGTAGAAATACATTATTACAGCTCCTGGCAGTTCTGTGGCATGGAAAAAGATGAAAGCTGGGGAAAGGCTTTCTATTTTTGGGGCGAAGAGAACAAGAAATATGCTACCGGTGCGTATGAGGGCAGATGGGATAACATCTGTGGAGAGAGCTACGTACAGGCACAGTTCCAGAAGCTGAAAGAAAGATTTACCGACAAGGGTATTCCGGTTATCATTGGAGAATTTGCTGCTGTACGCCGTACATTGCCCGACGAGCAGGCACAGGAAGGACACGATTTGTCGCGTGCTGCTTTCGATGAATGTGTGGTTCGTGAAGCAAACGCTCGTGGACTTGTCCCGTTCTATTGGGACAGAGGCGACGGGGTTCTCGACCGCAAGAACTTGCAGGTTTACGACGAATTGGAATATAATGGTCTGATGAACGGTATCAAATAAACATAAAAGATCTGTTTTTGCCCTTCACGCCCTTCACATTCTTGCATGGTTTTATGTTGGAATGTGAAGGGCATTTTTATGGAACGTCGGTCTGTGATTCAGGCCTTTGCATCTTTGAGGAAATTCTTCTTGACGTTTTTTGAAAATTTGTACAAAAAATAAAAACTTTTGTACAAATCATTCTCGCCTTTTCCTGAGCTTTTGGAAACTTTCCCGGCGGATAAGAATAGATTTTACAGGTATTCATGCTGTGAACATGCTGATTGTTATCTGTTTTGTAGCGCGTGGGAAAGAAAAAAGGAAAAAAGATTCTTGCTTGTTTAATTAAACTTCATTTTCTTTGCTTTAGAAAACGTTACATGATATGAGAAGGATATACACTTTGCTTACCTTGTTTTTTTCATTGCTTTGTCTTCATGCGCAGTCACTTATGTTCAAGCATCTGGAGGTTTCGGATGGATTATCGAACAATTCAGTCCGTTGCATTTACAAGGATAGTGAAGGACTGATGTGGTTTGGTACGATGGCCGGACTGAATTGTTACGACGGCTATACGTTCAAAGTATTTACCCGTCAGGAGAATAATCCGAATTCTCTTCCCGATAATTTTGTAGAAGATATAGTAGAGCAGCCCGACGGATTGTTCTGGATTAAAACGGCAAAAGGGTATGTGTTGTTCGATAAGGCGAAAGAAGTATTTCATTCGGATTTAAATTCTTTTATGACTTTGTTGGGAAGTAAGGGTGTTCCTGATAAAGTATTTGTCGATTCTGCCGGAAATGTTTGGATATATGTCATGGGAGAGGGCTGCTACCGGTATGATAAAGATAAAAAGACAAGTTACATGTCTTTTCAAAAATGTAATCTTCCGCTTTTAGGTGTTTCGGATGTGGCAGAATGTAAGGATGGTATCTTGGTGATATATGATACAGGTCTGCTGGCTTGTATCGATCGGAATAATCTGACTGTAAAATGGATAAAGAAAGAAGTACAGCAAGACTCTCCACAGGTACAGATTGATTTTTCTTTGTTTGTTGACAGGGAGGATTGTATTTGGATATATGGCATTGAAGGCGTTTGGGCATACGATTTGCGTACGGGAAAATGGAATAAGGGACTTGCTGCACACTGGAAGAATCGTTCCGATTTCGTTCATACCATTACACAGGATGCCAAGGGAAGAATCTGGATGGGAAAAGATTATAGCGGAATCGATATTCTGGAAAAATCCACTTGGAAGATTAAGTCTGTGGTGGCAGATAAGGAGACGGACAGAGGATTGTCGCACAATACTGTTTATACCCTTTATACCGACAGGGATGGAATCGTATGGGTTGGTACCTATAAGAAAGGTATTTCTTATTACGGTGAAAGTATTTTTAAGTTTGATATTGATTATGTAGGCGATGTGACAAGCATAGAGTCTGAGGGAGAAGACAGGGCATGGCTGGGTACGAACGATAACGGCGTGTTGCTTTGGAATTTTTCTCTCCGTCAGGTGGAGAAGCATTTTGAACTGGGTGAAGCTCCTGTTGTTACGTTGATGAAGGCTCGCGACGGAAAACTTTGGGTGGGAACTTTCAACGGTGGCTTGTATTGCATCGAAGGAAGAAACCGGGTACGCTCTTTCAAGGCGGGTGATGAAAGTCATTTAATCAGTAATAAAATATGGGCATTGCAGGAAGACCGCAAGGGAAATATATGGATTGGTTTATTGGATGCTGGTATACAGTGTTTGCATCCGTCGGATAATACATTCGAAACCATCGACTTGAAGAAGGCTGGACTGGATGACTATCATGTAGCTTCCTTGTGTCTGACCGATGAAAATGATCTGGTTATAGGTACAGCCAGTCAGGGAGTTGCTATTTTTGATTTGGAAAGTCGTAAGATAAAGACGATCTTGCGTGAGAAAGACAGTGCAGGCCTTGCACATAATGAAATCAATCAGGTTTTTAAGGATAGTCGGGGACTGATTTGGATTGCGACGCGTGGCGGACTGGATGTCTACGATGTGAAGACGAGAAAACTGAAGGGTCTTTCCGATATTATGCCGGATAACGGGGGTATTATTGCCGGTATAGTGGAAGATGCCAATGGAGATATGTGGATTACTTCTGCGCGTCAGCTTATTCACTTGAATGTAGCAAAAAAGGAAAATGGAGATTATCGGTTTGTTCCTCATGTATATAATGACAAGGATGGCTTACAGAATTGTGATTTTAATCTCCGTTCTATTCGGTTGTTGAATAATAATGCCATTCTGGTCGGCGGATTGTATGGCGTTAATGTCTTCAGTCCGGAAAATGTACATTACAATAAAATGCTTCCGAAAGTAATGTTTACAGGCTTGTCTTTATTTAATAAGGAAGTACAGGTAGGCGAGAAGATAGATGGACGTGTGGTGCTTCCTGAATCTCTTAACCGGATAGGTAAGTTGAAGTTGGAATATAAACAAAATATCTTTACCATATCTTTGGCTTCCGATAACATGTTTTTGCCCGAAAAGACTCGTTATAAGTATCAGCTTAAGGGCTTTAGCAAAGAATGGTTGTCGTTGCCGGAGGGAATACATAGCGTTACTTTTACAAACCTGGCTCCCGGAAATTATGTCTTGAGCGTGAAGGCTGTCAATAGCGACGGCTATGTAGGCAAGGAGGTCTCTCAGCTTGAAATAGAAGTTCTCCCTCCGTTCTGGATGTCGTGGTGGGCTTATGTGTTGTATGTACTGGCGGGGATCGGCGTATTGCTGCTGGCTCGCTATCAGATTCTGAAGCGTGAAAGGGAACGCTTCCGGTTGCATCAGATTGAACTGGAGGTGGCGAAGAACGAAGAGGTGAACAATATGAAGTTCCGTTTCTTTACTAATATCAGTCACGAGTTGCGTACTCCGCTGACGTTGATTATTGCGCCGCTGGAACAGATGCTGAAAGAAGCAGATAATGACGAAAACCGGAAGATGCGTCTTCAGTTGATGTATCGGAATGCACACCGGTTGCTGATGCTGGTCAACCAGTTACTCGATTTCCGCAAGGGGGAGATGAGTTCACATCATCTGTCACTTTCAGAAGGGGATATTATTCCCTATATTCAGGGTGTCTGCGATTCATTCCTGCTGATGGCGGACAAAAAACAGATACATTTCTCGTTCTTTTCGAGTGTAGATCATTTTACGATGGCTTTTGATGCCGACAAGATTGGGAAAATTGTGATGAATCTGCTTGCCAATGCGTTTAAGTTTACTCCGGAGGGCGGAAGGGTGACTGTCATGCTGGAACATCTTCAGGAGGAAAACGAACTGATTGAAATAAAGGTGGCCGATACGGGTATCGGAATCAGTGATGCGGATAAGGAACATATATTCGATCGTTTTTATCAGACGGAAAATAAAGAAGGAGGAGATAGTACAGGAGGTACGGGTATCGGACTGAGTCTGGTGCACGACTTTGTTGCCTTGCATGGGGGTAGTGTCACCGTTTTCGATAATATTGGTAAGGGATCTGTCTTTGTTGTACATATACCTGTCAAGCATGTCGACATACAATATCACCCTATTAATACGATGCCGGTACCCGGCTTGTTGTCGGAATCATCCGGACAGCCGGTGAATGAAGTAGATAGAAGTCAGTTCCCTCTCTTGCTGGTTGTAGACGATAATGCCGATTTCCGTACGTTTATGGAATCGAGTCTGGGGTTGCAGTATCGGGTAAAACTTGCTTCAAATGGAAAAGAAACCTGGGATTTCTTGCAGAATTGCGAAGAAATGCCCGATTTGGTGGTCAGTGATATCATGATGCCGGAGATGGATGGAAATGAATTGTGTAAACTGATAAAGCAAGATAAGCGTACAGCTCATATTCCAGTGATATTGCTTTCTGCAAAACAGACTACGGAATCGAAAGTAGAAGGATTGAGTATCGGTGCGGATGACTACGTGACGAAACCATTTAATATGACAATTTTGGTTTTGCGTATCCGGAAACTGATCGAATTGAGCCGTTACAATACTTCGAAAGGGACAATCGACCCTGTTCCCAGTGACATCGTCATTACTTCTTTGGATGAAAAACTGATAGAAAAGGCAGTGAAATATGTAGAGGATAATATTTCTCGTAGTGACCTGTCGGTAGAGGAACTAAGTCGGGAATTGGGTATGAGTCGTGTGCACTTATATAAGAAGATGTTACAGATAACGGGAAAGACTCCGATAGAATTTATACGTGTCATCCGCTTGAAGCGGGCGGCACAATTGTTGCGTGACAGTCAGCTCCATGTTTCTGAAATAGCATTTCAGGTGGGCTTTAATAATCCGAAGTATTTCAGCCGTTATTTTAAGGAAGAATTTGGGGTTTTGCCTTCTGCCTATCAGGAAAAGGAAATGAAATAACAAATAATACCCTAAATAGAAACATTTGATTAACCTTGATAATAAAAACTCTCCCTTTTGAAAAACATTATAAATAGTTGTTCTTTAGGGGAATGCTTAAATTTGCAATACATGATAAAAAGAAGTATTGATATTTAACTTTAAACATAGGTTATGATTATGAAAAACATTTCTTACTGTTTGTTGGCAGGTCTTATCTTCGGTTCCTGCTCCGGAAAAGTTTATGAACAAACAGATAATGGTGTAATTGTGAAAGTACAGCAGCAGGGAGAGCAGAAAACTCGCCTTGTCCGTTTTCAGGTAATGGGAGATAAACTGATTCACGTGTCTGCTACTCCCGACAGCAAGTTTGCCGATTCTAAGAGTCTGATTGTTGTACCTCAGGAAAAGCAGACACCGTTTACCGTTTCTCAACAGGGAGATACTATCACTGTTTCTACAAAAGAAGTCAAGGCTTTTGTCCTGAGTTCTACCGGTGAGGTCTGGTTTACGGATGAAAACGGTAAGATGATTCTTCAGGAAAATAAAGGTGGAGGAAAAACATTTACTCCAATCGAGGTAGAAGGTACGAAAGGTTATTCCATCCGTCAGGTATTCGAATCTCCTGACGACGAGGCTTTTTATGGATTGGGACAGCATCAGTCGGAAGAGTTCAATTATAAAGGAAAGAACGAAGAGCTTTTCCAGTATAATACAAAGGTTTCTGTTCCTTTTATCGTTTCGAATAAGAATTATGGTGTTCTGCTCGACAGTTATTCTCTGTGCCGTTTTGGTAATCCGAATGATTATTTCCAATTGGGAGAGGTCTTTAAACTTTACGATAAGGATGGCAAGGAAGGTGCGCTGACTGGTACGTATGTTCCTGATGAAAAGTCGGGAGCGGAAACGCTGGTACGCCGGGAAGATTCGCTTTATTTTGAGCACTTGAAACGAGAAGACTTGTCGAAGGTGGTAAATCTGCCGGAAAATTTCCCGTTCATGGGAGCAAAAGTGACTTATGAGGGTATGATTGAACCTTCTCAGACGGGTGAGTTTAAGTTTATCTTGTATTATGCGGGATATACTAAGGTATATATAAATAATGAGTTGGTCGTGCCAGAGCGTTGGCGTACGGCATGGAATCCGAACAGCTATAAGTTTGCGGTTAATCTGGAAGCTGGGAAAAAGGTGCCTATTAAAGTAGAATGGGAACCCGATGGAGCTGTTTCCTATTCAGGATTGCGCGTATTGAGTCCGGTAGACCCGAAAGAACAAGGCAAGCAGTCGTGGTGGAGCGAAATGACCAAACAGCTTGATTATTATTTTATCGCGGGCGATGATATGGATGATGTAATCAGCGGTTATCGTACATTGACCGGAAAAGCGCCTATCATGCCTAAGTGGGCTATGGGATTCTGGCAGAGTCGTGAAAAATATAACAATTCGGATGAAATGTTGGGTGCCCTGAAAGGTTTCCGCGACCGGAATATTCCTATTGATAATATCGTACTCGACTGGTTGCATTGGACGGAAAATGCGTGGGGAAGTCATGAATTCGACAAGAAACGTTTCCCAAATCCGAAGGCAATGGTCGACTCCATTCATGCAATGCATGGTCGGATGATGGTTTCTGTATGGCCGAAGTTCTATGTTACCACGGAGCATTATAAGGAATTTGATAAGAACGGATGGATTTATCAGCAGTCTGTCAAGGATAGTCTGAAGGACTGGGTAGGTCCGGGTTACCATTATGGTTTCTATGATGCTTACGATGCTGATGCACGCAAGCTGTTCTGGAAGCAGATGTATGATCATTATTATCCGCTGGGAATTGATGCTTGGTGGATGGATGCCAGCGAACCAAACATCCGCGATTGTACCGACATGCAGTATCGCAAGGACTTGTGTGGACCTACGGCTTTGGGACCTTCAACCGAATATTTCAATGCTTATGCACTGATGAATGCGGAAGCTATTTATGATGGTCAGCGTGGAGTGGATAACAATAAGCGTGTGTTCTTGTTGACTCGTTCCGGATTTGCCGGATTGCAGCGCTATTCTACAGCTACATGGAGCGGTGACATTGCTACCCGCTGGGAGGATATGAAAGCTCAGATTACGGCTGGTCTGAATTATGCGATAAGTGGTATTCCTTACTGGACCATGGATATTGGTGGGTTCTGTGTCGAGAATCGTTATGTAGCCGGACAACAGCAGTGGAATGCGACGAAAACGGAAAATGCGGATTATAAGGAATGGCGTGAACTGAATGCGCGCTGGTATCAGTTTGGTGCATTCTGTCCGTTGTACCGTGCGCACGGACAGTATCCGTTCCGTGAGATATGGGAAATTGCTCCCGAAGGTCATCCGGCTTACAACTCGGTTGTTTATTATTCCAAACTCCGTTATCGTCTGATGCCGTATATCTATTCTTTGGCAGGTATGACGTGGTTTAATGATTATACGATTATGCGTCCGCTGGTAATGGACTTTACGGATGATACAAACGTAAACAATATAGGCGACCAGTTTATGTTCGGTCCGTCGTTTATGGTTTCTCCGGTTTATCATTACGGCGACAGAAGTCGTGAGGTTTATTTCCCGAAATCAGCAGGATGGTACGATTTCTATACGGGTAAATTCCAGGCTGGTGGCGAAAAGAAAGCAGTAGATGCTCCTTACGAACGTATTCCGTTGTTCGTTCGCGCTGGCTCAATTGTTCCTTTCGGACCGGAGATTCAGTATACGGATGAAAAGAAAGCCGATTATATTAAGTTGTATGTTTATCAGGGTGCCGATGCGGCATTTACCTTGTATGAGGATGAAGGTGTGAACTATAACTACGAGCAGGGTAAGTATACCATGATTCCGATGGCTTACAATGAGGCAAAGAAGCAGTTGGTTATCGGAGATCGGAAGGGAGAGTTCGACGGTATGCTAAAAGAGCGTACGTTCGAAATCATTCAGGTGAACGCTGACAGCCCGAAACCTTTTGATATGAATGCCAAAGGTATTGTCGTGAAATATAACGGAACATCACAAACTATTCAATTGTAAAAGATGAATCGTAAGTTAACTCAAATTGTTATTATGGGGATATGCTGCATGCTTTTTCTGGGGGCATGCAGCTCTCTTTCTCCGGAGTGTAGGGAAAAGTTGAGCTTTAATGAAGGATGGCTTTTTTCTTTAACAGATGATTCACGGGCTGCACGACCGGAGTTTGTAGATTCTGCCTGGAGAAAGCTGAACTTGCCGCACGACTGGGCTATCGAAGGTGACTTCAGTCAGGATAATCCTTCGGGTACAGGTGGAGGAGCTTTACCGGGAGGTGTCGGATGGTATAGGAAAACTTTCGTAGCAGAGAACAAGGATAAAGGAAAACATTTCCGTATCGAGTTCGATGGAGTGTATATGAATTCGGAAGTTTTTATTAATGGAACTTCTTTAGGAAAACGTCCCTACGGATATATTTCGTTTAGTTATGATCTGACTCCCTATCTGAAATGGGGAGAAAAGAATGTTATAGCTGTACGTGTAGACAATGCGGAACAACCCAATTCTCGCTGGTACTCTGGCTGCGGCATCTATCGTAATGTGTGGTTGCTGAAGACAGGAGATGTACGTGTGGCAGAATGGGGCACATATGTTACGACAGAGAATGTCGACGGGCAGGGTGCTTCCTTGAATCTGGTTACGACGTTGGAAAATGCAGGTAAGGAGAATGCTGATGTAACTGTACGTTCTGTTTTGAAAGATGCTGAAGGAAAAGAAGTTGCTCAGGTAGAATCTCCGGCGAATGTTGTTGCTGAAGAATCGGCAGAGATTGCTCAAAAATTGAAAGTTACTTCTCCTCAGTTATGGGATGTGGAGCATCCTTATCTCTATTCTCTGGTGACTGAGGTGGTGAAAGGCGGACAGTGTGTGGATCGTTATGTAACGCCTGTGGGTATCCGTACGTTCTCTTTCGATGCTGCAAAAGGATTTGTCTTGAACGGCAAGCCGACAAAAATAAACGGCGTTTGCATGCATCACGACTTAGGATGCTTGGGAGCAGCCGTTAACGTACGTGCCATGGAACGACAGTTGCAGATGTTGAAGGAGATGGGATGTAACGGCATTCGTTGTTCTCATAATCCTCCGGCTCCCGAATGGCTCGACTTGTGCGACCGTATGGGCTTTATTGTGATGGATGAGGCTTTTGATATGTGGTGCAAAAAGAAGACGGCCTACGATTATTCGCTGTATTTCAATGAGTGGCATGAACGGGATTTGCACGATTTTATTCTTCGTGACCGTAATCATCCGTCTGTATTCATGTGGAGTATCGGCAATGAGGTTTTGGAACAATGGAGCGATGCACAGGCTGATACACTTTCGTTGGAAGAGGCGAATCTGATTTTGAACTTCGGACATTCGGCCGATATGCTGGCGAAAGAAGGAGAGGTGAGTGTAAATTCCTTGCTGACTAAAAAATTGGCTGATTTTGTAAAGGCGCTGGACCCTACTCGTCCGGTCACGGCTGGGTGCAACGAACCGAATCCGGCGAATCATTTATTCCGTTCCGGAGCTTTGGATATTATCGGTTATAACTATCACAATGTCAATATTCCTGACGTTCCCCGTAACTTTCCCGGCAAGCCGTTTATCATAACGGAAAGCAATTCGGCCTTGATGACGCGTGGATATTACCGGATGCCGAGTGACGAAATGTTTATCTGGCCGGAACGCTGGGACAAACCTTTCTACGATGCTACGTTTGCCTGCTCTTCGTACGACAACTGTCATGCTCCGTGGGGAAACACACACGAAGAGAATTTGTTGCTGACAAAGAAGAATGATTTTATCAGCGGGCAGTATGTATGGACTGGATTCGATTATATCGGTGAGCCTACTCCTTATGGATGGCCTGCCCGAAGCTCTTATTTTGGAATTATTGACTTGGCAGGTTTCCCGAAGGATGTCTATTATTTATACCAGTCGGAATGGAGTAACAAGCAGGTCTTGCATCTTTTCCCGCATTGGAACTGGACGGCTGGTCAGGATGTAGATATGTGGTGCTATTACAATCAGGCAGACGAGGTAGAACTGTTTGTGAACGGGAAGTCACAAGGTGTAAAGACTAAAGATGAAAACCACCTGCATGTTGTCTGGCGTGTGAAGTATGAACCGGGTAGTGTGAAGGTTGTAGCACGGAAAGACGGAAAGATAGTAGGTGAAAAAGAGATTCGGACTGCCGGAGAACCGAAAAAGATTCGTCTGACCCCCGATCGGAATACGTTGAATGCGGATGGAAAGGACTTGAGTTTTGTAACGGTAGAAATAGTGGATGCGGAGGGTAATTTGTGTCCTCTTGCTGATAATCTGGTACATTTTGAAGTTGAAGGTAATCTCTTTATAGCAGGTGTTGACAATGGTAGTCAGACTTCGATGGAACGTTTCAAGGATAATAAACGCAAAGCTTTCAATGGTAAGTGTCTGGTTGTTCTGCAAAATGACGGAAAGACCGGAGCTGCTCGCTTGAAGGCTGTGGCCGAAGGTCTGGAAGATGCCGTTGTAGAGATTGTTTCAGAATGACACTGATTGGATTTTGTTTGAACTAAGATATAGATATTATGAAAAAGACCTTTTTGATTATAGGACTGCTAACGGCTGCATTGGCTCCTGTAAAAGCTCAGAATGCAGCAGAAATTCCAGTTTATCTGGACGACAAGCAACCGCTGGAACTGAGAGTTCAGGATGCCTTGAAGCGTATGACTCTGGAGGAAAAGACCAGATTGAGTTATGCTCAAGGTAAGTTTAGTTCGCCGGGCTGTCCTCGTTTGGGAATTCCCGAACTATGGATGAGTGATGGTCCTCATGGAGTTCGTGCTGAAATCAACTGGAACGACTGGGGATATGCCGGATGGACAAGTGACAGTTGTACGGCTTTTCCTGCGTTGACTTGTCTGGCTGCGAGCTGGAATCCGTCTTTGGCTGCTCAGTATGGAAAGGCTATCGGCGAAGAAGCCCGTTACCGTAAGAAAGATGTGCTGTTGGGACCGGGTGTGAACATTTATCGTACACCTCTTAACGGCCGTAACTTTGAATATATGGGAGAGGATCCTTATCTGGCTTCCGAAATGTGTGTACCTTACATTCAGGGAGTACAGAAAAACGGAGTTGCTGCCTGCGTGAAACATTATGCCTTGAATAATCAGGAACTCTGGCGCGGACATATTGACGTACAGGTTAGCGACCGTGCGCTGTACGAGATTTATCTGCCGGCATTTAAGGCGGCTGTGCAGCGTGGCGGCGTCTGGAGTATCATGGGAGCATATAATAAGGTACGTGGCATGCATGCCGCTCATCATAAGCTCCTGAACAATGAGATTCTGAAAGGTGAATGGGGTTTCGACGGATGCGTGATAACCGACTGGGGAGCTGCGCACGATACGTACGAAGCCGCTATGTATGGACTGGATATCGAAATGGGTTCGTATACCAACGGTCTGACTTCGGAGTCTGAATTTGGTTACGATGACTATTATCTGGGAAAGAATTACCTGAAGATGATAAAGGAAGGAAAAATTCCAATGGACGTGGTAAACGATAAGGCAGCCCGCGTATTGCGATTGATTTTCCGTACTTCGATGAACCGCCAGAAACCTTTTGGCTCCATGACCAATGAAGCTCACGAGCAGGCTGCCTATCGGGTGGCAACGGAAGGTATTGTGCTTTTGAAAAACGAGGCGCAGAAAAAGAAAATGCCTTTATTGCCTCTTTCTCCCGATAGCTATAAAAAAGTACTGGTAGTGGGAGATAATGCAACACGCAACCTGATGCAGGGGGGAGGTTCATCCGAACTGAAGGTTAAGAAAGTTATCTCTCCGCTGGACGGACTGAAGAAATATTTTGGCGACCGCATTGTGTATGCACAAGGGTATGCAGCCGGTCGTCCGATGTACGGACGCGAGGAAAAGATTCCTCAGGCTACGATGGACTCTTTGCGGAATGATGCTGTAGCAAAGGCAGCGCAGGCGGATTTGGTTATCTTTATCGGCGGACTGAATAAAAATCATTTTCAGGATTGTGAAGGAGGTGACCGTCTGACTTTCGGACTGCCTTTCGGTCAGAACGAACTGATTGAGGAATTGCTGAAAGCCAATAAAAATCTGGTAGCCGTCATCGTAAGTGGTAATGCTGTCGAAATGCCGTGGGTAAAAGAAGTACCTTCCATTGTGCAGTCGTGGTATCTGGGTTCGATAGGTGGCGATGCACTGGCCGATGTCTTGACCGGCAAGGTAAACCCCAGCGGAAAGCTTCCTTTCTCATATCCGGCAAAATTGAAAGATTGTCCGGCACATTTCTATGGCGAAATGAGCTATCCGGGCGACAGCATCAAGCAGGAATACAAAGAAGATATTCTGGTTGGTTATCGTTGGTATGATACCAAGAAGATTAAACCGCTCTTCCCCTTTGGTTATGGACTGAGTTACACTACTTACAAGTACAGCAAACCAGTTTTGTCGGCTAAGCAGATGAAGGCCGGAGAAACCCTGTCGGTATCGGTGAAGGTCAAGAATACCGGAACTGTGGCTGGAAAGGAAACCGTTCAATTGTATATTGGTGATGAAAAATGTTCTTTGCTTCGTCCGCAGAAAGAACTGAAGGGATTCCAGAAAGTAGCTCTTCAACCGGGTGAAGAAAAAGAAGTGACCTTTACCATCAAACCGGAAGATTTGCAATTCTTCGACGACAGCAAACACGAATGGATTGCAGAGCCGGGTAAGTTTAAGGCTTATATTTCGTCATCTTCTGCCGATATACACAATACTGTAGAGTTCGAATATTTATAATTTGTTATGCGTTATACTGTTTAAGAGTGTTTTCTTCACTCTTGTAATTATTGTATCTGCCGGATGTTTCATGCTTTTTGCCAGAAATGTCCGGCAGTATTTTTTTTCTGATGCCAAAAAAGTCCCGGCAAGCATGCTGAAGGTTTGGGTGTTACAAAATAATAGAATATGGATTACATGCTGCCGGGACATTATTGTCTGGTAAATCAGACTATATGAAACAATAAGCTTGCTATTTTAATTGATAGCTGTTTCTTACCGATGTGATAGCCGGATTTTGTGGAGCCGTCGGCTTACGTGTACAATAATTAAATTCGGCCGATTTCTCTCCACTGAATGATTTCCATTTCAGGGTGAGTTTGACTGTCTTTCCTTCCGTATCGGGCAGGCCATCCAGTTTGAAAGCAACCAGTGCATCACCATATTCTCCCGACGTATCACCATATGCATTGTGTCTGAATTCAACTTCGTATGGATTTTCAGGATTGATTCCGGCAAGCAGATTGACGTAATGTGCTTGCGAACTGTTGCCCCATATTGTACGGAAGCGTAGTGTCAGGTATCCGTCTTCGGCAATGGTTACCCAGTCTTTTACGATTTCTACCGGGTCTGTACCGTATGTCTGGTCATTTCCTTCACCCAGATTCGGAGCAATCGGTTTGGTAAGTATGCTGTCTATCCAGTTTATTCGTACGGCTTTGGTATATGCCCCACTTGCTTCGTTTACTTCTTCTATATTGGCTATCGCACGTACTTCCTTTTCTCCGAAGGGAGATGTGGTATAGTTTACTGGCAGTAGGGTTGTACTGTCATCCAGTTGCAGGAAGAACGTATTGTCTGTGTCGGTCTTTGCGGTAACTAACGCATTCGGAGTATTGAGGTAATAATAGTTGTTATCATCATCGTCCAGGCAGGATTGTAGTCCAGCCATGCTGGCGATTGCCGCAGCTATAACAACTCCTTTGCGGAAAGAAAAAAGTGTTTTCATGATTGTTCTGTTTAAATTAATTGTTGAAGTTTCCTTTTTTACTCTTTAAATGTGTGATAGATATGAATCCTGCATTGTCAATAGTTAATTTATTCAAATCTCTGTTTGCTCTTTATTTTCTGAATTTTCTTTTCTCTTGCAGATTTCATTGATTCTTGATAACTTGCATTTTATCATTTTTATAAAATCCAATGTTATGAAGAATCTTACTTTATTAAATGTGCTTGTGTTGGGTAGTGCAGTCTTGTGTCCGGCTTGCAGCGATGGGAATATAATAGAAGGTGCATGGGTAGAACCCGTACCAGGCATGAAAGGGATGCAGCAAGGCTTTATGCTTGAACCTGACGGCAAGGCGTCTTCCATCAATATGGCTACACTTCAGTATGAATCGTGGAAAAAGGAAAACGGAATGCTGATTCTTTCCGGAAAAAGTATCGGTAACGGGCAGACGATAGCTTTTGACGATACGTTGTTGATTAAGGATTTGTCGGAGCAGACTTTGCTTCTCGAAAAGAATGGAGTTGCCTATGCTTATACAAGAGTTACGGAAGGAAAGGCTGGAAAAATACAGAGAAAAGAATTAGACGAGCAGCCGAAATTGGTAGAAGGACGGCTTATCATCGGACACGAAGTTTATTCTTTTGTTGCCGATGGCGATACGGCTGATTATTGGGTGATAGACAAGACCGGAGAACTTTACAAGCAATACGATGAGCTGACTAAAGGACAGAAGAATGGCACGCCGGTACATGCTGTACTGGAAGTGTTGGATATGGGAAAAACCGATGAAGGATTTGCTGCCGAATACGACGGAGTATATCATGTAATGAAGATAGACACATTGTCGGCCGAGTAGTATATTATAGGGGAATAGTTCTTAAGCGGAACTTGCCAGCCCTAAGGCGGCAATAGTTAATAGACGAACGTGTGCTTTCATGTTTTTAATGTCGATTTTAATCATTAATGTTATGTCAAAATTAATAAATTAAAATTTGACAGATTGACAGCTATGTTGCAAAAGTTATTCCATTGCTAACATTTTTAGTCTGTCTGATAGCTTGAAAAGCTGGTAATGTACGGTTCGTGCAAGAAAATGTAACGTGAGGAATATTGCAGCTTTTTTATTGTCGGCCAGCGAATTTTATAGATATTTATACATGCAGATTATTTTGTTTTCGGGAAATGTCCTACTTTTGGGGTACCGTTTTCTGGTATTTATGAATTGTAAAATTCAACAAGCGAGTTATATGAAACAAATTAAGTGTATTGGTATCCTGACATCAGGAGGTGATGCATCAGGAATGAATGCAGCAATTCGTGCTGTGACGCGTAGTGCTATTTGCAACGGTTATACGGTAAAAGGTATCTACCGAGGGTATGAAGGTTTGATTCGGAATGAGATTAAGGATCTCACGACACAGGATGTCAGCAGTATTATTCAGCGTGGAGGTACAATCCTGAAGACTGCACGTTCGAAAGATTTTATGACTCCCGAAGGACGTAAGGTGGCATACGATAATATGGTAGCCGCAGGTATTGATGCTTTGGTTATTATTGGTGGAAATGGTTCGTTGAGTGGAGCCAGAATCTTTGCCAATGAGTTTGATGTGCCATGTATCGGTTTGCCGGGAACCATCGACAATGATTTATATGGAACCGATTCTACTATCGGATATGATACAGCACTAAATACAATTGTAGAATGTGTGGATAAGATTCGTGATACGGCTACTTCGCACGACCGTATTTTCTTTGTGGAAGTTATGGGACGTGATGCCGGTTTCCTGGCACAGAACAGTGCGATTGCTTCGGGAGCAGAAGCTGCCATTATCCCTGAAGACCAGACAGACGTTGACCAGCTTGAGAAGTTTATCGGACGTGGTTTCCGTAAGTCGAAGAACAGTAGTATCGTAATTGTATCGGAAGCTCCGAAAAATGGCGGTGCTATGTATTATGCCGAACGTGTGAAAAATGAATATCCGCAATACGATGTGCGTGTAACCATTTTAGGACATTTGCAGCGAGGTGGTTCTCCAAGTGCTTACGACCGTATTCTGGCAAGCCGTCTGGGCGTGGGAGCTATCGAAGCATTGAAGGAAGACCAGCGTAACGTAATGATTGGTATCCGCAATGACAAGATTGTATATGTTCCGTTCACGGAAGCTATCAAGAAAGACAAGCCGCTGGATAAGTCGTTGATAAAAGTGCTCGATGAGCTTTCTATCTGATAAAGTTTTTTAATGCGCCACAGGTTATGCAGGTTCCGCTTGGGTGGAAACGTACAAGACCTGTGGCGTTTTTTTTATGCAGTCAGAAATTTCAGGATGTCTTCCGTACGATCGGCAATGAAATCGGGATGATAAGCCTCCAGCTCCGTGCGCGGACGGAACCCCCAGCTTACACCTATAGTTGTTACCCCGGCATTTATTCCGGTCTGCATGTCGACACTCGAATCTCCCAGATAGACTACTGCTTCTTTGTTAACTCCTGTTTTTTCAATAATCTCGAAAACAACGCTCGGGTCGGGCTTGGCAGGTACTCCTTCTCGCTGCCCGAATATCTGTACAAACTTTATTTCCGGAAAGTATTGCTTGATCAGTTTATAAGTAGCCTCCTGATACTTGTTGGAAGCAACGGCCAGCATCATGCCTCTTTGCTGTAGCGTATCCAGTACATTGACAATACCCGGATAGGGACGGCTGAGGTCGGCATTGTGTACATTATAATAAGGAACAAACAGCGAACGTATTTTCTGAATATTGGCTTCATTGCGTTCACTTTCCGGCAGGGCGCGCTCAAAGAGCTTGTTGATGCCGTTTCCTACAAAGTAGCGGTATGCATCTGTATCATGCGTAGGGTATCCACATTCGCGCAATGCATAGTTGGTAGCTCCTGCAAGGTCGGCTATCGTATTGAGCAACGTTCCGTCGAGGTCGAAAATTGCTAGTTTTTTCATCTTTTCATTTCTTGTTTTTGGTCGTGCAAAGATATAATAAATGAATGAATAATATCCTTTCGAAGCGAAAAAGCGCTTGTTTGTCGGTTGTTGGCGACTGCCCGTTTCATTTCCGGGCAGAGATGAATGAAAACGTCGGCGGAAACTGGAAAAAACGTCGGCACGTTTTTTTTAAATTTGTACAAAAGATTTTAGAATTTGTACAAATTTTCCAGAAGACTTGCAGAGCTTCTGTCCGGAAGGAGAAGAAACTTTTTCGGCATGAGGGCATTTTATTTGTATGACTTGGAGAAAAATATTAATTTAGAGGCTGTACATACTGTCTGAACGAATGGACCGACAGGTCTGATGGATATACAGTATGTACCAGTCTTGAGTTAATCCTGATAAACAGTTGCTATGAAGAACAAGATACGATTTGCTCTTGGGTGGACCTGTCTGGTTGTGTTGGTATTATTGCCGGTCTGTACAGTCTGTGCTCAGTCGGATGATTTTACTACATGGACCGGAGTGAAGGTTCATCACCGGCTGGCAACCCGCTGGAATGTGTCTGCCATGGCAGAGTTCCGTTCGAAAAATCATGTGAAGGAGGCCGACCGTGTCAGCTTTAACTTGGGGGCTTCCTATGATATCTGTTCCTTTCTGAAATTTTCGGGAGCATACGAGCTTCACTATCGGAACAGGGGAGATGAAGGCTGGAAATTTCGGCATCGTTATTTGCTGGGACCGCAGGCAAGCGTAAAATGCCGGAACTTTAAGTTTTCCCTGCGTGAATATTTTCAACAGACAATTTCTGAAGGAGAAACGGAAAGCCGGCTTCGTTCGCGTATCAAGGCTGATTATGCTCCCGGTGTCTGGAGGGTACAGCCTTATTTCTCGGTGGAGCTTTATCAACCGATAGGAGGAAAGGCTTTTTTCAGTGTGGCACGGATGCGTTACCGTCCGGGGATAAACATCCGAATTTCGAAGAGGTGTTCGTGTGATGTCTTTTACTGTCGCCAGTATGAGCCGGAACGCTCTGTCAATATTGCGGGACTGGAATTTTCTGTCGGCTTTTGATTGCCTTGCTGGGATAAAACATGTTTCGGTGAAGTGAAGTCACGATAAGATAAAAAGAAGGCGGATGTCTTTTTATGAAAGAACTTTCGTACTTTTGCAATGGTAATACTTAAATTTTTTTGATAAGATGAATTTTCTGGAATTGGTAAAAGCTCGTCATTCGGTAAGAAGTTATGTAGAACGCCCGATTGAACAAAGTAAATTGGATTATATATTGGAATGTGTGCGTCTGGCACCGTCGGCTGTAAACTTTCAGCCATGGAAATTTTCGGTTGTAACCGAGAAAAATCTGCTGGATGCCCTGAAATCGACCTATCCTCGTGAGTGGATAAAGACAGCCCCTTGTATCATTGTAGCCTGTGGCGACCACGATGTGGCATGGCACCGCAAGCTGGACAACAAAGACCATACTGACGTAGACATTGCCATTGCCGTGGAACATTTGTGTCTGGCAGCAACCGAGCAGGGACTTGGTACGTGCTGGGTATGCAATTTCGATGTTCCTCGTTGCAAGGAAATACTGGGATTGCCCGGAAATATGGAGCCGATAGCCCTTATTCCGATAGGGTATGCTGCCACTCAAGACGTTCCGGAAAAGACTCGTAAGCCCGTACAGGATATTTTATTCTGATAAATTTACATTATTTAATAGGGGATATTTACGAATTGTAATCTGAATCAGTAATTTTGGGACACTCTTTAGAATTTCATATTCTGGAGAGTGTTTTTTTATTTTTATATTATTGATAACTTACTTATAATTATTATGGAGAACATCGGAATAGGATTATTGTTAATGGTAGTCGGAATGTGTACCGTTTTCTTGATTCTTCTGATTGTTATCTGGTTAAGTCAGTTCCTCATTTCAGTAGTGAATAAAATAGCTCCCGAAGAAGCACCCAAGAAAAAGCCTGCTACAAGTGGACCTTCAACGGATGCCGGAGCAATGGATGCTATCAAAGCTGCGGTGGAAATCTTGACTGCCGGTAAAGGTCAGGTGATAAAGATTGAAAAATTGAAATGATTCTGTTAAGAAAAACACATTACTTGCACAATGGAAAAAGAAGTAAAATTTAGTCTGGTCTTTCGTGATATGTGGCAGAGCGCAGGAAAATATGTGCCTCGCGTAGACCAGTTGGTTAAGGTTGCCCCAGCCATTATCGAAATGGGGTGTTTCGCTCGTGTTGAAACAAACGGGGGCGGTTTTGAACAAGTTAACTTGCTTTTTGGAGAAAACCCGAATAGAGCCGTACGTGAGTGGACAAAGCCGTTCCACGAAGCGGGAATTCAAACGCATATGTTGGACCGTGCCTTGAATGGTTTGCGAATGAGTCCGGTTCCTGCCGACGTACGTAAATTGTTTTACAAGGTAAAGAAAGCACAAGGTACAGATATTACTCGTACATTTTGCGGACTGAATGACGTTCGTAATATAATCCCTTCAATCGGTTATGCTCACGATGCTGGAATGATTTCTCAGTGTTGCTTGTGTATCACATATTCACCGGTACATACGGTAGAATATTATCTGGATATGGCAAAGAAGTTGATTGAAGCCGGATGTGACGAAATCTGTATTAAGGATATGGCAGGTATCGGACGTCCGGTTTTCTTAGGTAAAATCGTTGCCGGTATCAAGCAGATAAAGAAAGATATTACTATTCAGTATCACTCTCATGCCGGACCAGGCTTTAACATGGCTTCTATTCTCGAAGTATGTAAGGCAGGCTGCGACTATGTGGATGTGGGTATGGAGCCTTTGTCATGGGGTACCGGACATGCCGATGTTATCAGTGTGCAGGCAATGTTGAAGGATGCTGGTTTCAAGGTTCCTGAAATCAATATGCATGCTTACATGAAGGTTCGTTCGCTTATTCAGGAATTTATGGATGATTTCCTGGGATTGTACATCAGTCCGCGTAACCGTCTGATGAACTCCTTGCTGATTGGTCCGGGACTGCCGGGTGGTATGATGGGTAGCTTGATGGCCGATCTGGAAACAAACTTGGAGTCTATCAATAAGTATAAGGCAAAACGTAACTTGCCGTTCATGACACAGGATGAATTGCTCATCAAGTTGTTCAACGAAGTTTCTTACGTATGGCCGCGTGTCGGCTATCCGTGTCTGGTAACTCCGTTCAGCCAGTATGTGAAGAACCTGGCCATGATGAATGTTATCCAGATGGAGAAAGGTAAGGAACGCTGGGGGATGATTGCCGATGATATCTGGGATATGATTCTGGGTAAGGCAGGACAGTTGCCTGGCAAGCTGGCTCCTGAAATTGTTGAGAAGGCAGAACGTGAGGGACGTAAGTTCTTTACCGGCAATCCGCAGGATAATTATCCGGATCAGTTGGAGAAATATCGCCAGATGATGTGGGAGAAGAAATGGGAAACCGGACAGGACGACGAAGAGTTGTTCGAATATGCTATGCATCCGGCTCAGTATGAGGCTTACAAGAGTGGTAAGGCGAAGGCTGATTTCCTAGAAGATGTAAAGAAACGCCGTGAAGCAAAAGAGGAAGTACATATGGCAAACGACCAGACCAAGATATTGACTGTCGATGTCAATGGTCAGCCGTATCGTGTGACAGTAGCCTTTGGCGATGTCAATCCGGCGACTTTACATGGCGCTCAGGCTGTTGCATCAGAAGGACAGACTGCTCCTGCTCCGTCGGGCGAAGGCAAGGAAGTGCTTTCACCGCTTGAAGGTAAGTTCTTCCTGACGAAGAATGCTCAGGAAACTCCGCTGAAGGTGGGCGACAAGGTAAACCAGGGCGATGTGATATGCTATGTAGAGGCTATGAAGACTTACAATGCTATCCGTGCCGAATTCAGTGGTACCATAACAGCCATTTGTGTTAATTCAGGTGATTCCGTATCAGAAGATGATGTATTAATGAAGATATTATAATGGAAGATATATTTGCAAGATTATATGATATGACTGCGTTCAGCAATATTGTTGCTGATCCGCGGTTTCTCATCATGTATGCCATTGCCTTTATACTCCTCTATCTGGGTATCAAGAAACAGTATGAACCGCTGTTGCTGGTGCCGATTGCTTTCGGGGTGTTGCTTGCCAATTTCCCGGGTGGCGATATGGGAGTAATTCAGGCCGATGAAAATGGCATGGTGATGGTGAATGGAGTGATGAAGAACATTTGGGAGATGCCGTTGCATGAAATCGCTCATGATTTGGGACTGATGAACTTCATCTATTATATGTTAATCAAGACGGGATTCCTTCCTCCTATCATTTTTATGGGAGTAGGTGCGCTGACCGACTTTGGTCCGATGTTGCGTAATCTTCGTCTTTCTATTTTTGGAGCAGCAGCACAGTTGGGTATCTTTGCAGTATTGCTGGTAGCTATTCTGATGGGCTTCACTCCGAAAGAAGCTGCTTCACTGGGTATCATCGGTGGTGCCGACGGTCCGACTGCTATCTTTACGACAATCAAGCTGGCTCCTCATTTGCTGGGTCCTATCGCTATTGCTGCTTATTCGTACATGGCGCTGGTTCCGGTTATCATTCCGCTGGTAGTTCGTATCTGGTGTACCAAGAAAGAACTTTCCATCAATATGAAGGAGCAGGAAAAGAAATATCCTTCGAAAACAGAGATTAAGAACTTGCGTGTACTGAAGATATTGTTCCCTATTGTGGTTACTACTATTGTAGCTTTGTTTGTGCCGAGTGCTGTACCTTTGATTGGTATGTTGATGTTTGGTAACTTGGTAAAGGAAATAGGTACAAATACTTCACGTTTGTTCGATGCTGCTTCCAACAGCATCATGAATGCAGCAACAATCTTCCTGGGTATTTCGGTTGGAGCTACCATGACTACAGATGCTTTCCTAAACTGGACTACCATCGGTATCGTAGTAGGTGGTTTCCTTGCCTTTGCATTGTCTATATCAGGCGGTATTTTGTTTGTGAAGGTTGTTAACCTCTTTACCAAGAAGAAGATTAATCCGCTGATTGGAGCTACTGGATTGAGTGCTGTTCCGATGGCAAGTCGTGTGGCAAATGAAATCGCACTGAAATACGATCCGAAGAATCATGTGCTTCAGTATTGTATGGCAAGTAATATTTCGGGTGTTATCGGTTCGGCTGTTGCAGCCGGTGTGCTGATTTCATTCTTGGGATAAGATACTGACTCTCTTTTGATATTTTAGCATAAGGCTCTCTTTATGTTTCTTGTTGGCATCTCTTGTAGTTGCTGATCGACTGGAACATAAAGGGAGTCTTTATTTATTGTGGGGATTGATATTCATAAAATGGTGTGATACTGATAAGATTCTTTGCTTGTTGGAATATTAGAATCGATATCTGATATGTGTATGAAATGTCCTTCAGAAGAGGAAGCAAAAGATAGTTTTGAGTGTTGTTGTGCATATAATTTAAACATGCTATTTATTCCTTTCCGTCGAAACTTGAATGATTTTCGGAGGAGCGGAAGAGGTTTATTAATTCAAGCAGGGATTTAAATAGAGAATTGGAAAGAGATATTAATGAGGATGAAAATAAAAAAGGGTAACTCTTCTCGCGAAGAATTACCCTGGGGTTATAGAAAAATTTAAGGGGGCTTTTATTATTTATCGCCACGGATAGCAGCAATACCCGGAAGAACTTTTCCTTCGATAGCTTCCAGCAAAGCACCACCACCAGTAGAGATGTAAGAAACCTGATCAGCCATACCAAATTTATTGATACAAGCTACAGAGTCACCACCACCGATCAGTGAGAATGCACCTTCTTTAGTTGCTTCAGCGATTGCTTCAGCAATTGCCTTAGAACCACCAGCGAAGTTGTCGAATTCGAATACACCGGCAGGACCGTTCCACAAAATAGTCTTAGCACCTTTGATTGCAGCTTTGAACTCTTCGCAAGTCTTAGGACCTGCATCCAATCCCATCCATCCGTCAGGAATGTTCTTGTCGTCGCAAACCTGAGTATTGGCATCGTTTGCAAATTTATCAGCAGCGATACAGTCGCAACCCAGAACCAAGTTTACGCCTTTAGCTTTAGCTTTAGCGATGATATCCAAAGCCAAATCCAATTTATCGTCTTCTACCAGTGAGTTACCAATCTTACCACCCTGAGCTTTAGCGAATGTAAATGCCATACCACCACAAAGAATTAGGTTATCTACTTTGTCCATCAGGTTTTCGATGATACCGATCTTAGTAGAAACTTTAGAACCACCCATGATAGCAGTGAACGGACGTTTGATATCTTTCAATACGTTATCAACAGCTTTTACTTCTTTTTCCATCAGGTAACCCAACATCTTGTGGTCTGCATCGAAGTAATCAGCGATAACAGCTGTAGAAGCATGTTTACGGTGAGCTGTACCGAAAGCATCCATTACATAGCAGTCTGCGTAAGAAGCCAAAGTTTTAGCGAATTCTTTCTGGCGAGCTTTCATTTCTTTCTTTGCATCTTCGTATGCAGGATCTTCTTTTTCGATACCTACAGGTTTGCCTTCTTCTTCAGGATAGAAACGCAGGTTTTCGAGCAACAATACTTCACCCGGTTTCAAAGCAGCAGCTGCATCCTGAGCTTTAGCACAGTCTGGAGCAAATTTTACAGGAGTACCCAGAGCTGCAGCAACAGCATCTACAATCTGGCTCAAAGAATATTTAGCGTTTACTTTACCTTTTGGCTTACCCATGTGTGACATAATAATCAGAGCGCCACCGTCTGCCAAAATTTTTTTCAGAGTAGGCAGAGCACCACGGATACGAGTATCGTCTGTAATTTTACCTTCTTCATTCAAAGGTACGTTGAAGTCAACGCGAACGATTGCCTTTTTTCCAGCAAAGTTGAATTTGTCAATAGTCATCATAATCTCAATATTTTTTGTTTAAAGTTGTTTATAATCTTGCTTTGAGTTGCAGCGCAAAGTTAAGAAAAAAATGTGACGAAGTTCAATCTCTTTCATCTAAATTCGTTCGGGTGTGTTATTTTCTATTAAAAAAGAGTGCACAGTGGCTGTTATAGCTGCTTGTATGACTGAGAATTAATCTATAAGTTTGTTCTTGTAGGCAAATACAACAATTTCGATAGCCGATTTGCAGTCGAGCTTGCTTTTTACCGGTCTTTATATGTTTCTACCGTATTACGGTCAATATTCAGTTCGTTTGCTATTTCTTTGCTGGTATATAATAGTGTAAGAAATCAAAAATAAAAAGCCTGTCATTGATATATAATTAATGACAGGCTAAAAAGTAGTATACTAAAGACTACCTCTTAAAAGGTTGGAAATACAATTAAAAATTATGGTTCAGACTTAGTCCGAATACTTTATTGGTGCGGCTGTATACGTCTGTACCTTTGATTCCGGTATTGTTATAACTTGACAATGTCTTAGTATAGTCATCGTAGTTAGTCCAGAAGTAGGCTATATCGATACTCCATGCAGCATTGAAGTTGACACGTGCACCGAATCCCAGCGAGTAAGAACTACAGTAAAAGCTGGTGTCTGTCTGGAATTCATCACTAAGTCCGTAACTTGTTTTCTGGAAACCTCCACTTACGGTGAGTTCCTTAATAATATCCCACTCTAAACCGGCGAGATATTCATGTGTGCCGTGTTTCAATGTTTTCTGACGATCGTTCAGCATACCGGCATGCTTATCATCGAAAAAGTGATATTCAACGGAAGCACGCAGATTAGGTAAAATCTCATATCCGGCAGCTACGCTCAACATAGCAGGTATGTCACTGGGAGTTTGTTCTCCATCGGCATAAGGCTTTAATACCTCAGCTGGAACATCTTCAGGTACTTTCAGTGTATGAGTTTGATTTTCAATGTTCAAATTTGTGATAAATTCATATTTTGCACCGAAGTTCCATTTCCCTAATTTGGCATCCACGCCGATGATTGGAGTAATACCCCATCCGCTTTGATCGCAATCCAAAGCCAAATTTGCGATTTCCTTACCTCCCATTTGTGGAATGTCCTTTTTGAGAGAAGCAGTCAGGTAACCTTCGTACCCACTTTTCACGTAATTCATGCGCCCTCCTGCATAAACACCGAGCCAGTCATTTATTTTATAGCTCAAGCCCAACTGTACGCCATAGATGTATTGTTTGCCATCCATTGCCGTATTGATGGTATATTTGTCTGGGGTAATTTGCTGTTGATACAACATGGCGGTAGCCAGTGCATTAAACATGGGCAGACCATTATCGAAAGAAGCTTTTCCTCCACCGCCAGTTACTGCAAAACTTGCGGAAATAGCCCATTTGTCATCTTTATACACGCCGTGGAAAGAAGGAATAAATGGAGCCGAAGCAGTTCCTTTGTAATTCTGTGTAGTTTCTTTTCCATCCAATGTCCAAAGTCCGGATGTGGCAGCTATTTCACGCGTCTGATATGCGCTTTGTCCGGTTAGTGATAAATGAAATCCATTTTTAGATAAAAAAGCCAGTCCGGCAGGATTACTATATACTCCATCTACGTCAATCGAAGCACCTCGTGCTGCCATACGTAAGAAAGCAGCATGCTGATTGGTATTAGTTAAATAATCTCCCGCAAAAGTTGAAGTTGAAACGATTAGCGTCGCTGCGCCAATTAATAGAAGTTTCTTCATTAAAATAAAAATTTAGTAATTTGAAGCCGCAAAGGTAGTCTAATTTTATTTGTGTACAAAGTTTTTGACTTGTTTATTGCAAAAGAAATAGTTTTAAAAGAAACTAATTGAAAACCCTTCACGTCTTATGCCCACTTTGTCGTTTAACTTTCTGGGATAAATATGAGAGACGTGAAGGGTTGGAAAATTAAATGTTTTTATAGAAGCAATATTTATCAGAAGAGGCTCCAGGAAACAGTCAGTCCAGCCATGACAATAGCCACCATGCTCATTAGCTTAATAAGGATATTCAGGCTGGGACCGGAAGTATCTTTAAACGGATCGCCTACAGTATCACCTACGACTGTAGCACGGTGTACTTCGCTTCCTTTGCCGCCAAAGTTTCCTTCTTCTACATATTTTTTCGCATTATCCCATGCTCCTCCGGCATTTGCCATGAATATGGCAAGTACGAAACCAGAAGCCAGTCCGCCAATCAGCAAGCCGATTACACCGGGAATGCCAAAAAGTAATCCCGTTACGATAGGAGCCACTATGGCCAGTAAAGAAGGAAATACCATTTCACGCTGTGCTCCTTGGGTAGAAATCTGCACACAGCGGGCATAATCAGGTTCCGCTTTTCCTTCCAGTATACCCTTTATTTCACGGAACTGACGACGTACTTCTTCTACCATGCTGGCAGCAGCACGTCCTACCGCATTCATTGTCAGTCCACAGAACAGGAAAGCCATCATACTGCCTATAAACATTCCGGCAAGTACCTTTGGATTCATTAATGTAACATCGTAATACATCATGAAATCTGTGAAACTTGCCTCGCTGAGTGTGACGCTGTTTCCTCCCGGAAGTTCAAGAACTGTTGTACCGATACGCTCCAGTCCGATTCGGATTTCTTCTATATACGAGGCAAGCAAGGCGAGCCCCGTCAATGCAGCCGAACCGATAGCGAAGCCTTTTCCTGTAGCGGCAGTAGTATTTCCCAACGAATCGAGAGCATCGGTGCGACGGCGTACATCTTCACCCAATCCGCTCATTTCAGCATTTCCTCCTGCATTGTCGGCTATCGGACCATAAGCGTCGGTAGCCAGTGTGATGCCTAAGGTAGAAAGCATTCCTACAGCGGCTATACCGATACCGTATAATCCCATACTGATGTTACTGAAATCGAATCCGGATGCCAGCCAGTAGGAGAGTATGATACCGGCTACGACAGCGATGACAGGAATTGTCGTTGAAATCATACCTAATCCGATGCCGGAAATAATGACCGTAGCCGGACCGGTTTTTCCACTTTCCGAAAGTTTTCGTGTAGGCTTATACGACTGGGAGGTATAATATTCTGTAGATTGTCCGATGATAACTCCTACCACAAGCCCCACCACAACAGCGAAAGCTATATTTATCCAGTTTGTAATGTCAAGCATCCATAGTATAAAGAACGTACCAATTACGATAAGAACAGAGCTCAAGCTTGTTCCGGTTGAAAGGGCTTTAAGCAGTTCTTTTATGCTTGCATTCTCTTTAGTACGTACGGCAAATATACCGATGATGGAAAGAACAATTCCAATGGCTGCAATCAGCATAGGTGCAATGACAGCCTTGAACTGCATTACCGTATCGCCTGTACCGATAAAGGCTGCGGCTCCCAATGCTGCTGTTGCCAGAATAGAGCCACAATACGATTCGTATAAGTCGGCCCCCATGCCAGCAACATCTCCCACATTATCGCCTACGTTGTCGGCTATCGTAGCAGGATTACGAGGATCATCTTCAGGAATACCGGCTTCTACCTTTCCCACCAGATCAGCTCCCACGTCGGCTGCTTTAGTATATATGCCTCCTCCCACTCGGGCAAACAGAGCTTGTGTCGATGCTCCCATGCCGAATGTCAGCATCGTGGTTGTTATAATACACAACTTGGCAGTCGGATTTATGGCATCATCCGGAATACAATATTCCAAAAGAAGATACCAGAAAGAAATATCGAACAATCCTAATCCCACTACGACCAGTCCCATGACTGCTCCGCTTCGGAAAGCAATTCGTAGTCCGCTGTCTAAAGAGCGACGTGCCGCATTGGCCGTACGTGCCGAAGCATAGGTCGCAGTTTTCATGCCCAGATAGCCAGATAATCCAGAAAAGAAACCTCCTGTAAGAAAAGCAATCGGAACCCAATGATTTTGCAGGTTGAATCCGTATGCCATAATGGAGAACAGAACAACCAGTCCGATAAAAACTAACGTAACAATTTTATATTGCTGTTTTAAATAAGACATAGCACCCTTGCGCACGTGCGCTGCTATTTTTTGCATTTCAGGGCTGCCTTCACTTTCCCGCATCATCTGTTTATAGAAATATCCTGCAAAAGCAAGTGCTAATACAGATGCAGTGGGGATTAACCAAAAAAGATATGTTTCCATAAAGTTTGAGATTAAAAGTTGTATCCCAAATTTAATAAATAAAATGGAAACAAAGTACTGATTACCTTACTTTTATTTCTTTTCTGACATGACCAGCAACTTATCGCCTGCGTGCAGTTCAATCTGTCCGTTCGGGATGATGAATTCGTTTCCGCGTTTAATCAGCATGACCAGTGTTCCCTTTGGGATGTTCATATCAGCCAGTCGGTTGCCCACAGTCAGCATATCTTCTGTCAAGGTTATATCGTTTAGATGAGTGTCAATTTCATCAGGCAGTTCAACGCCGAAGTCATTCCCTTCTTTTTCTTCGGGAAGGTCGAGCTTGAGCCAGCGTGCCATTTTCGAGATAGTCATACCCTGTATGATGAGCGACAACAAGGTAATAAAAAATACGATGTTGAACAACTGATTGGAACCTGGTATCTGAGCTATAACCGGATAAGTGGCAAAAATAATAGGTACGGCACCTCTTAATCCTACCCATGAAATAAAAATGCGTGCCTTGTTGCTGATTCCCTTAAAAGGAAGCAGGCAGAGGAATACGCTGACAGGGCGTGCTATCAGAATCATAAATATACCGATAAGCAAAGCTGTAACTGCAATGTCGAGCATTTCGTGCGGATTGACCAGAAGTCCCAGTGTAAGGAACATAATAATCTGGAACAGCCAGGTAAGTCCGTTCATAAAAGTGTTTGTTTCTTTCCGGAAAGCCAGCCGGGCATTGCCCACGATTACTCCTGCAATGTATACGGCAAGATATCCGTTTCCTTTTACCAAATCGGTAAGCGTGAAAGTGATGAAGACAATACTGAGCAGCAGAATAGGGTAGAGTGCACCGTTGGAAAGTTCTATTTTGTTGATAAGCCATACAGCGAACTTTCCGAAAGCATATCCCAGAACTCCGCCGAAGAGGAACTGCAGAAACAAATCTTTCAGTATGATACCTATGTTAAAATCACTTCCACTGCCTATAACCTGAATAAGCACAATGGTAAGCATGTATGCCATTGGGTCGTTACTACCACTTTCCAGTTCCAGCATCGGACGAAGATTGTATTTTAGATTCATCCGTTGGGAACGCAGAAGGCTGAATACCGATGCAGAGTCGGTTGACGACATGGTAGCTGCAAGCAGTAGGGAAACCAGCAGCGTAAGTTCTATGTTAGCCTGTGTATGATTCGAAAGAAAGAAAATAAACGAACCTGTCAGTAGCGTGGTGACCAGCACTCCTACGGTAGAAAGCAGTATACCTTGCTTTAGCACGGGTTTGATATCGGCATATCGTGTATCCATACCGCCGGAAAACAGAATGATACTCAGTGCCATCATACCGATGAACTGGGCGTCGGAAGCACTATTGAACTGAATACCCAGTCCGTCGCTGCCGAATGCCATTCCTACCAACAGGAATAAAAGCAAGGTAGGAATACCGAAACGATATCCGGTTTTACTGATAAGAATACTGGTAAATATCAGGACAGAGCCGACAAGTAAAATATTTTCTGCTGTAATCATGAGACTGTTTTATTATAAAGTATATGTGCAAAGTAAACAAATAAATTTGGATTTTGGTTCACGTTCTGTTGTATTGTACGAAGTTATTGCATATATTTGTCACAGTTTTGTTCCGTCAGGCTTCCCGATTGGTAGTGCGAAGCTGCGGATGAAAAGGGAATCGGGTGAAAGTCCCGGACAGTCCCGCTGCTGTAAGCTCCGTGATAAAGGTTTGTTTACCACTTCGAGCCACTGCCGTTTCTTCGGGTTGAATGAAAAGGCGGGAAGGCATAACAAACCGGAGTAAGTCAGAAGACCTGCAAAACGTGTCACGCTTGTACCTTCGAGGAAAAGGTTACAGGAACGTAAACTGATTGTATAAATTTTATTTCAAGTACAAAATGCGGGATTTTTTCCCGTCCATGTTGTTCTTGTTTTATTTGCATTTAAGAAAATGATTGTCGTAAAGAATGTTTTGAAGAGATACATACTATCTGCCCATATAGTACTTATGGTCTTGCTGCTTTCTGCTTGCGGTGGAAAGAGCAAGACCTCTTTTTTGCAGGAGCAGGGAGATACGCTCCGGTTGCATTATGCCGAGAACTTGCAGATTGTAAAGTATGACCGATATACGAAAGTCACGTTAAGGAATCCCTGGGACACGTTGCAAATACTTCATACTTATCTGCTGGTGGACAAGAAGGATACGACTGCGATGTCACTTCCTGAAGGAACCGTGATACAGGTACCTCTGACTCGGGCACTGGTCTATTCGTCGGTACATTGTGGGCTTTTGCAGGAACTGGGAGCCTTGGATAAGGTAAAAGGTGTATGCGACTTGCAGTATATGCGTATTCCTGCCGTGCTGGAAGGCTGCCGGAATGGCAGCGTTACGGATGCGGGAAGCAGCATGAATCCGGATATAGAAAAGGTTATCGACATGCATCCAGATGCCATATTGCTTTCACCTTATCAGAATAGTGGAGGATACGGACGGATAGAAAAGCTGAACGTGCCGATTCTGGAATGTGCCGATTATATGGAAACTTCGGCGTTGGGACGTGCCGAGTGGGTGCGTTTTTACGGACTTTTGTTCGGCAAAGAACAAGAAGCCGACTCGCTGTTTGCCGAAGTGGAACGGAAATATCTCTCACTTCGTAATCGGGTAAAAGATATATCACCCAAGCCGACTGTTATTACGGAACTGAAGACTGGAGGAACCTGGTATGTGCCGGGAGGAAACAGTACGATGGCAAAAGTGTATGCTGATGCCGGCGCACGCTATATCTTTTCTGATATTCCACAGAGTGGTTCGGCATCGCTGGCCTTCGAAGCGGTGTTCGACAGAGGACAGCATGCCGATTTCTGGCTGATAAAATATAATCAGCAGACTGACAAGACTTATCGGGAACTGAAGAACGACTATGCGCCTTATGCCAATTTTGATGCATTCCGTAACCGACGGGTATACGGATGCAATACCAGCCGCATTTCTTTTTACGAAGAAGTACCTTTTCATCCCGAACTTCTGCTGGAAGATTTGGTAAAAGTCTTTCATCCGGAAGTTCTGAAAGACTATGCTCCGAGATATTTTACTAATTTAGCGGAGTGATAAGTTAAACCTCGTATGCATGAAGGCGAATAAAGGATATATATATGGCTGTGTGCTTGCAGGAATCATTGTAGTGCTCGTTGCGGCAAACTTGATATTCGGTTCGGTAGACATCCCGTTCAGGGCGGTAGGACGTATCTTGCTTGGCGGGGATGCGGAAAAGGAAAGCTGGCGCTTCATTATATGGGAATCGCGTGTTCCCCAGTGTGTTACAGCATTACTTTGCGGAGCGGCTCTTTCTGCATCGGGGCTGATGCTCCAGACTGTATTCAGTAATCCGCTTGCCGACTCTTCTATCTTGGGTATCAGTTCAGGGGCAAGTCTGGGAGTTGCGCTGGTCTTGTTGGCAGGAGGAGGAAGCATTGTTGCCGGTGAATTTGTACTTTCCGGTTTTCTTTCTGTGGTTGCCGGGGCTTTTGCCGGAGCTGTTTTGGTTATGGCAGTTATCTTATTTCTGTCGGTCGTGATAAAAAACAGTGTGATGTTGCTTATTGCCGGCATCATGATTGGCTACGTTGTTTCGTCGGTGATTTCCTTGCTCAACTTCTTTTCTACAGCCGAAGGGGTCCATTCGTTTGTAATCTGGGGATTAGGCAACTTTGGAGGTGTTTCGATGGCGCAGCTTCCCGGCTTTTCTGTCGTTACGCTATTGGGACTGCTGGTCGCCATCTTGCTGATAAAGCCTCTTAATGCCTTGCTGCTTGGCACGCGTTACGCCGAAAATTTAGGTATTAATATACGCCGTGTCCGTAACTTGTTGTTGCTTGCTACCGGTCTGCTTACAGCCGTTACAACAGCCTTTTGCGGGCCGATCGCCTTTATCGGTCTGGCGGTTCCACATATGGCACGACTGATGTTGGGAACGTCGAATCACAATTCACTTATGCCGGTTACACTGCTTACAGGTAGTGCCGTAGCGTTATTGTGCAATCTTATCTGTATCTTGCCGGGTGAATCGGGCATTATTCCGCTCAATGCCGTAACACCTCTGCTGGGTGCTCCGGTAATTATTTACGTGATTATCAACCAGCGGAAAATACAATATTTTAATTAAAAGCATGAATCCGAAGTCTGTTGTCATAGAAGGTAAGAATCTGAACATAGGTTATCGTCGTGGAAAACGGGAGGAAACGGTACATCATCACTTGAACTTCAGCCTGTATCGTGGAGAACTGACTTGTCTGCTGGGAGCTAACGGAGCGGGAAAATCCACACTTCTCCGTACGTTGGCCGCCGTACAGCCTTCTCTGTCGGGAGAGATTTCCCTGCTGGGCAAGAGTCTTTCCGGTTACTCTCCCAAAGAACGTTCGCGTGCGATAGGGATTGTGCTGACCGACAAGACGCAAGCCGGAGGATTGTCGGTACGGGAGCTTGTCGCTTTGGGACGCCAGCCACATACCGGATTCTTCGGAAGGTTAAGTCGCGAAGATAATGAAAAGATCGAGCATGCACTGCAAGCTGTAGGCATAGCCGACAAGGCTTCGAAATATACCGCCGAGCTGTCGGATGGAGAACGTCAGAAGGTGATGATAGCCAAAGCGTTGGTTCAGGAGTGCCCTTTGATATTGCTTGACGAGCCGACCGCTTTTCTCGATGTGGTAAGTCGTATTGAAATTATGACCTTGCTGCACCGGCTTGCCGGAGAAGAACAGCGTGCTATCCTGATGTCTACCCACGACATCGAGCAGGCGTTGGTGCTTGGCGACAGACTTTGGCTGATGAAAAAAGGAGAGGGGCTGGAGTGTGGAGTGACCGAAGACTTGATATTGGCTCATAAGATGGATAATCTTTTCCCGCACGATGACATCCGTTTCGATTCGATGCATGGCATTTATTCTCCTGCCGTGAAAGGAAACAAGTGTATTTATCTGGAAGCTACCGATGAAACATTGCGGCACTGGACGCAAAATGCGATGAACCGCAACGGATATTTGTGTCTTGGACTTTCTGATGCCGCAAGAGAGCAGTGCTTGCCTGTGGTCAATGTGCAGGCGGCGAACAGGCTGGTCGTCACACTCGGCACGACTTCCGAAATTTATTCTTCATTCGAATCGTTGCTTGCCTCTCCACTGCTTGCAGGCAAGTTGTAGGAAATTGCTTTTTTACTGCGGGGAAATATTTTTCTGACGTTGGCGGAAGCTGAAAAAAACGTCAGCATATCTTTTTATTTTTTGTACAAATTCTGAAATCTTTTGTACAAAAAATAAAAAAATGTCTGCATGAATTTTCCAACAGCCCCTCATCTGTTTATTACAATGCGCTGAGGCCTTGGGAAAATCTGTATCTGTTGGCTGTCGGAACCTTTTCGGCTTATTGAGGTGTAAGAATGTATCCAAACGTGACATAACCGATAAATCCGCAGATTACAATCAGAAGAATCGGATTGATTTTATAGCGGTAGGAAGCGATGAACGTACCGCCAAAAAGCAGAATGCTGGTTAGAATCTGCCAGTTATATGTACCGAAGTTTTCTCCATTCATCAGAACCAGTGCAGCTGCTGCCAGCAGTCCGACGACTCCCGGGCGTAATCCCTTGAACACGGAAGCAATAATCGGATGTTTCTGGTATTTCAGAAAGAATTTACTTATCAGCACCATCAGAATAAACGACGGCAGTACTACCGAAACGGTGGCAACAGTCGAACCTAAAACGCCTATGGCGTGAGAGTATCCGGCATTAACGACGGCAGAATATCCCACATAAGTAGCCGAATTAATCCCGATAGGACCGGGAGTCATCTGGCTGATGGCGATAATATCGGTGAACTCTGTAGAGCTGAGCCATTCGTGGCGTGTAACGACTTCGCCCTGAATCATGGAAATCATGGCGTAGCCTCCTCCAAAACCGAAGAGGCCGATCTTGAAAAATGTATAGAATAGTTGTAAGAATATCATGGTTATTTATTTTCTTCCGTTAAGTTTTGTTTGTCTTTATATCGCCCGTACAGGTAACCGCCCACTCCGCTTAGTATGATAACATAGATAGGAGAGAAGTCGAGCAGCCAGATAAGCAGTGCAGAAACACAAGGAATCCAGAAGTTATACCGGTTGATTTTGGCTGATTTTGCCATTTTGAAAGTCGGGGCAGCAATCAGTGCCACTACAGCCGGACGGATTCCCTTAAAGATGTTCTCTACAGCCGGGATATGTTTGAACTGCTGGAAAAACAAGGCAATGGCAAGCATGATGATGAAAGAAGGAAGAATGGTTCCTAACGCCATCCAGAATGCTCCCCAGAACTTTCTCAGTTTATATCCGATAAAGATAGCAATATTGACGGCAAAAATTCCCGGTACGGTTTGTGCCAAGGCCATTAAATCGAGGAAATCTTCTCTCGAAATCCATTTTTTTTTGTCTACCAGCTCATTTTCTATCAGGGGAACCATGGCATATCCTCCCCCGATGGTGAAAGCTCCGATACGGGTAAAAATCAGAAATGATTTGATGTAAAAATTCATTGTTCTTATAGTTGTTCGTTATTCACTCTTTTTATAAATGCTGGGCGGTACTCCATAGAATTTCTTGAACGTGTCTGTGAAATACTTGGGGTCGGCAAATCCCATCATGTCGGCCACTTCGGCTACAGTATACTTCTGACTTTTGAGCAGCACTGCTGCTTCTTGCATACGTATGTTTCTGATGAAATCATTGGGAGCCATGCCGGTAAGTGCCTTTATCTTGTTGTAAAAGCTGGTACGGCTCATGTTCATTCCCGCACAAAGCGTATCTACCGTAAGGTCTTTTCCCAGGTTTTCTTTTACCAGGGTGGTAACCTTTTGCATAAATTCATTGTCCAGATTAGTAGGCATATCAATCTCTTCGGGTTTGGCTTCGATGTTGATTGATGCCTGTTGCAGTTTTTTACGTATGATTTCACGGTTTTCCAGTATATTGCTGATGTTGGCCTTCAGTACCATCAGGTCGAAAGGCTTGACAATATACATGTCGGCTTTTGTTTCCAGTCCGCGCAGGATATCCTTTTTATCTCCTAAGGCTGTGAGCAATATTATCGGGATGTGGCTGGTTTCGATGTCCGACTTCAGGGTGCGGCACATGGTTTCTCCATCCATAACCGACATCATCACATCCGATATAATAAGGTCGGGCTGCTGGATTTTTATCTTGTCGATAGCTTCCTGACCGTTTTCTGCTCCTTCTACCTGATAAGTGTCCGACAAACTTTTCATCAGGAACAGGCGGAGGCTGGCATTGTCTTCTACTATCATGATGCGGGGACTGTCGGGGTGCGTCGTTACCTGCAGAGGTTCCACGACGGGCATGACAGGCGAGATGCCGTCCTGTAGCAGGACCGGTGCCACGCTGCCGTTGTATTCCTCGTTCCGGTACTGGTAGTGTTCGCTCCGGATAGGGAAGCTCAGTTGGAATGTTGTTCCCACATTCTCCGTACTGGTAAAGCTGATCTTACCTTCATGGTTTTTGATCAGACGGTATGTCAGCAGCATGCCTACACCAGAACCTGTGATGAGCTGGTTGGTCGCATTGCTTCCTCGGAACAAGAATTTGAACAGTTTTTTCTGGTCCTCCTTCGGTATTCCGATGCCAGTATCTTTTATAATCAGTGTCCAACGGCTTTTGTTATGTCCGGCTTCTATAATTACACTTCCTCCTTTCGACGTATATTTCAAGGCATTGCTTAGCAGGTTTTGTAAGATGGAATCAATCTTGTTCTGGTCAATCCATACTTCCAGACTGCTGAAGTTGCTTTTGTACTGGAAGTCTATTCCTTTCTGCTCGGCATAAGCCTTGAATTGCTGCATATATCCTTGTATATACTGGTTCAGTTCATGCTGAGTTACCAGTATTCTGGAACTGTACAATTCTTCTTTCTGGAAATTCATGAGGTTGTTTGCCAGTTCGGAAAGGTTGTCTGTACTTTGTATGGCGAGGTTCAGATTTGTCGTACCTTGTTCCGTCAGTTGTTCGTTTTTCAAAATTTCTCCCAAAGGTGCTTTGATAAGCGTCAGCGGCGTACGGATATCGTGTGCTGTCTGCATGAAGAAATTTATTTTAGCCTGCGATATTTGTTTGTCGCGCCGTATCATCTGGTATCGCATAATGGCATAGCTTATACCAATGATAATCAGGGCATAGAGTACAAAGGCCCAGAATGTCATCCAGATAGGTCGTCCTATGAGAATCTGTATCTCCCGTTCTTCCAGTACTTGATGGTTATCCATCAGAATGGCACGTACATGAAGTGTGTAACTTCCCGGTGATAAGTTGGTATATCTTATCAGGTTGTCGCTCGAAGGTGGTGTCCAGTGGTCGTAGAATCCTTCCAGCTTCCATGTGTACATAATGTTGGACGGATTGTCGAAGTTGATGGACGACACGTTCATCGAGAATGTATTCTGGTCGTAATCCAGTTCTATGCAAGATGTCTGGTCCAAAGTTTGTGTAAGAGGAGAGCCTTTTTCTCCCGGATGCACGGTGCGGTACATGATACTTAAATCGGAAAAGATCATGTGACTGGTAAAGGTCCTTGGTAGTTGGATGCTGTCGGGAAGTACTATCACTCCTTCGTTGCTTCCAAAAATCATATATCCGTCGCTTGTATGGATGGCGGCATTGGGGTTAAAGCTGGAAGCCAGTAATCCCTGCTCTTTAGTCCAGTTGGTAAAGGTATCAGCTTTTGTATCGAAAAAGGATAGTCCGTTTTCTGTACCAAGATACAGATTGCCGTTTCTGTCGGGCACGATACTGTAAATGTTATTGCTGATAAGTCCACAGTTTTCATCGTAATATCGGGTTACTTTTTTGGTGTGGTTATCATAAATAAACAGTCCGTTGCCGTAGGTTCCGAAATAAGTATAATTTTTCGCCGGATCGTTGTATATCATATTGATACACTGTATGTCGAAATTCGTTTCGAAAGGAATTGCTTTATTGCTCCGTTTGTCGAAGATAAACAGATTGTTGATTGTTCCTATCCATAACGAATGTTCGTCTTTTTGCGCGATGCAGGTAATGGGGTATCCTACATTATATTCACATACTTCCTGATTGGTCGGGTTGTATGATTTCAGCCGGTAGAATCCTCCAATCCAGATAAGGTTTTCGTTGTCGCGGTAAATGCTGCGAATGTATTTATCGGGGCCTTCTCCTTGTCGGATATCCTTCTGCCGGAAGAAGGTAACTTCGTGTGTTCTCTTGTTTATTCTGTAGATTCCAGACATATATCCTCCGGCGAGAATGATTCCGGGACTACTTTCACACAAAGATGTAAATATATGATTCTCGCTTTGGTCTGCATTGGGAGTTTGTGATGAATGAAAATTAATCCATCTGTTTTCGCTTACGTCGAAGTAGCATACTCCGTTACTCGTCGCATACCATGAGTCGCCGTCAGAGTCTTCCATGATACCGTTGATGCAGTTGTTTACAAGCGAATTTGTATAATTGGCCGAATGCATGAACCATTCGTATGCCGGATATTTTTCGGTATAGATTGTTATGCCGGTAGGGTAGATCACATTCCAGATACGGTTGGCATTGTCCATGTAGATATCTTTGATGATGCTTCCGTTCATTTTATTGGGACGCCGAGTATCTTCTTTCAAGAACTGAACAAGTTTCTGCTTCTCGAGGTCGAGTTTGTATACTCCATCTCCATCGGTTGCAATAAGAAGGACATTCTTTTCTTTTTTGCTGGGGATAATCTTGTTTATACCGATATCCTTCATGGTATTGCCCGTGTTGCTTACCTGCTGGCTTTGCGTATCGTAGATAAATAGTTTATCCAACAGTGTGTTGACAACCAGCTGTTTTGATGGCTTGTTGTAGTAAATGTAATCTATCAGATGTACATCTGGCAGGTTGATTTTCTTTATATTGATTAGTCGTTTGTTCTTTAGTTGTGCTTCGTATAGCTGGTGTTCGGATGCCAAATAGTATTTGTTGCCTTCTGCATGAGTTATACAGACAATATTGTCTGGAATGCCCGGTGATAACTGGTAGCTTTCATCATTGTAGTAATTGAATATGTATTGATACTGGTTTACACAGAACCAAATGTTGTTTCCCAAATCCATATAAATATCGGAAATGGGCATTTTCTTTAGTTGTGAGAATTCAGCCTTGAAATCGAATACAAGCTGAAAAGAATCTTTTTGCTCGTCATATCGGAATATGAGTCCGTCCTTACCTGCTTCCCAAATATTATTTTCTTTGTCTGTATAGAGAAAATTCAGATTCGGGTAAAAGCTGAGAGGACTTTTATGATGATTGAGTTGATAATGCTTAAACTGTTTTCCATTATATCGGTCCAGACCTTTATGTGTGAGAATCCACATATAGTTCTGTTTATCTTGCTGTATGGATAAGACTCTTCGGCTGCTGAGTCCATTCTCCATATTGATGTATTCAAATATTTGGGCTTGTAGCGGAAAGAAAAACGATAGTAATAAGCACGCTGTAATAAGAATAGTTCGTTTCATTATTATTGGTTTTATTCCGAGGGTGATATTGTGCAAATGTCGTGAAAAAGGCTGATTTCTCAAAGCAAAATGAGAGAAAATAAAAAGAGGCTGTCTTTCAAAACAGCCTCTTTTAAAAGAAAATATGACGTTATTTGTCTTTTCTGTACGTGCTCTTCAATAAAACGCAAGCACATTTATTCACTTTTTTCGGGTGGTGATGAGGATAACTCCGTTTTTTCCTTTCTGACCGTATTTGGCCGTAGCTGACACATCTTTTAATACGGTGATCGATTCAATGTTTTCCGGATCGAGTTTTTTCATCGTTTCGGTTGAGACTTCCGTATCGTCTATCATTACCATCGGCGATACTCCTTCTTTTCCCAAGCCATCCTTGCCGTTCTGATTCATCTGGATGGTCGGTACATCGGCCGGAGTGTCCGAGTCCGTACCATAAGCCACTACTACCACATCATTCTTTCCTGCCTGCGGCTTATTTTTGGAACCCTCCAGCGCGAAAGTGACCGGCAGGGTGAATTTCACGGCAACCGCCTGACCGTCCTGCATGCCCGGTTTCCATTTCGGCATAGTGCCAATCACCCGGATAGCTTCCGCATCCAGCCACGGGTCGACCGGCCGAAGTACGTGGAGGTCGCTCAGCGAACCGTCCTTCTGCACGATGAACTGTACGATGACCCGTCCTTGCTTACCGGCTTCCTGGGCTTTGGTAGGATACTTAAGATTGCGTGCCATAAACTTCAGACATTCCTTCATGCCACCTGGATATGCCGGCATTTGTTCCACAACGTCAAAGGTCCGGTCGTTCGAAGCCACAGCTTGTGGGCTGGGGGATACGACTTTTAAGTCTTGTCCTCCATTGTTGGCTGTCAGTCGTATAGTCTGGTCGGTCTTTTTCAGGCAGTCTGCGACAGACAGTGTGACTGCATCCATACCAATGTAGACCACTTGAAGCTGTTGGTCGGTTCCGGCTTCCAGCGTGAAGTTGCCCTCTGTGTCTGTTACCGTACCCTTGGTAGTGTTTACGATGAGTACGGTAGCTCCTATTACGGGCTTCCCTTTTTCGTCTACCACTTTCATCTTCAGTGTAGCTTTTTCTACGGGCGTTGACACATTTTTATCGGCATATTTTTTCATAACTTCCGATAAATCATTAACTTTGATATTTGAAATCTCGTCCAGTGGTTGGGAGATTTCAGGGCGGGCAAAGGCAGCCATCGTGACAGCAGCCAACGGAAGTACGTAGAGGTACTTGGCACGTGCCCATGGATTGGATTTTTTTCGAATCATCATAGTGATACGTTTTTTAAGTGAACTGTGATTAAAGCTGTTGGCAATAGAGTAGAGCCTTGCGCCAACGGCTTTTTTTATTAATAACATTTGATATTCTTTTGCGTTAATGCCCTGACGGAGTACTTCTTCATCGGCTTCATATTCGTGAATGTTCTGCAACTCTTGTCTGAGTAGCCAGATGGCTGGATTGAACCATTGCGTCCAAGCACAAAGTTCTGTTAGCAGCAAATCCCATGAATGATGGTGACGGATGTGGGCCAGTTCGTGTACAAGTATGTGATGCCCGTTTTCTTTCAGGTCTGTTTCTGAGATTACGATGTACCGCATCCAACTGAAAGGGGCAATGTCGCGTTGGTGTATCATCAGGCAGACGCCGTGGTCCAGTTTTTTACATCGGCTGTGTCGAATGAGGTAGAGCATCCGTCCCAGTGACCAAAGGTGGCGGGTTATGACAAATAGTAATCCGGCAAAATATCCTAATACCAGTCCTTCCTGCCAGCGGAACGAATGAGTGTTTTCTCCTATTACTGTTGCTCCGTTGTTCCATTGGTACATCAACAGTAAATCTTCCATCGACATGACTTGTGTGTTTATTGGAGAGGCTTCTTTTACCGTAACTTGTATTAGTGGCAACAGGCACGAAAACAGCATAACTCCCAGCAATGCTATCCGGTTGAAGCGGTGGAAAGTTTCCTTGCCGAGCAGCATGCGGTAAAATAAGTAGAACGCTGCAAGGCAGACAGCCGATTTGAATATATAGACTAAAAAGGATCCCATAAGCAGAAAGGTTTTATTGTGGCTTTTCGTGCTGCCCTTCTTCTACCTGACGGATGAGCTCTTTGAGTTCCTCTACCGAGATGTCCTCTTCCTTCACCAGTGAAGAAACGGCACCTAAAAATGAATTGTTGAAGTATTTGCGAATAACTCCCCGCAGGGTTTTCCGTCGGAATTCTTCTTCCGATACTGTGGCATAATACTGGTAGGTATTACCGAATGCTGTGTGCGACAGGTAACCTTTCTCTTCCAGGCCTCGTACAATGGTTGACAAGGTATTGAAATGTGGCCGTGGCTCTTCGTAGAGTTCTACCAGCTGCTTGACAAACATGGGGCCTTTTTCCCAGAAAAATCCCATGATTTCTTCTTCTTTGGTGGTAAGTGTTTTCATATCTGTTTAGTTTGATTATTACAAAGAACTAAAACTTTTAGTTTATAAACTAATATTTATAGTTAAATAACTAAAATGTTTAGTTTTTCTTCTTCAATTTCGTCTAATTATTTCTGCTTTAGGTTTGTTTGATGGGATTTTTCTCTTTCTCTCTTCCTGTATGTTTAGATTTGGCTTTCAATCGGTTTGCATGAGAACTTATTCTTTTCCTTGATATGAAGCTTGTAAAATATCGAATAGAATTGTGCTATCGGGAATGAGTAAAATCAGAATACGTCTGATTGGGATAGACGTAAAAAAGGCCATCTCAAATTTGAATTTAAGATGGCCTTTCACTATTTGTAAGAAAGAATTGTATCTTTATTTCTTATGAGCTTCTACCCATTTGCGTGCGTTGACAAATGCTTCCATCCACGGAGTGATCTGGTCGCTGTCCTTACGGTCTAATGGATAGTAAGCGTTTTCCCATGGGAAACAAGCGCGTTCCAAGTGAGGCATCATAGCCAGATGACGTCCGTCTTGTGAAGCAATACCTGCTACGCTGTAATCAGAGCCGTTCGGGTTGCCTGGATATTCATCGTATGAGTATTTCAATACTACATTATAATGATCTTCCGGATAAGGCAGAGAGAACTTTCCTTCTCCGTGAGCTACCCAAATACCCAGTTTTGATCCGCTCAATGAGCCGAACATGACACTGCGGTTCATCGGAACAGTTACACCCAAGAAGGCAGATTCGAACTTGTGTGAATCGTTATGCAGCATCTTGCCTTTCTTCTTGTCTTCCGGAGTGATCAGACCGAGTTCCATCATCAACTGACAACCGTTGCAGACACCAAGTGATAAGGTATCTTCGCGAGCATAGAAGTTGTCGAGGGCGGCTTTAGCTTTCGGGTTAAACAGGAAGCTTCCTGCCCATCCTTTGGCAGAACCCAATACATCGGAGTTAGAGAAACCACCACAGTAAACTACCATGTTAATGTCTTCCAATGTTTCTCTTCCGCTTACCAAGTCGGTCATGGTGACATCCTTCACATCGAAACCTGCCAGATAGAGCATGTAGGCCATTTCGCGTTCACCGTTTGTTCCTTTTTCACGGATGATAGCAGCTTTGATACCGCTTGGCGTACGACGATCCGGATCCAGACCGAACTGTGAAAGCTTACCGGTAAACGATTTGTCGAATGCAAATTCCAGTGGTTGCTGTTTGTAGTTTTCGAAACGTTTCTTTGCGCAACCATTCATGCTCTGCTTGCGGTCGAGCAAGTATGAAGTAGAGTACCATACATCACGCAGATAATCAATGCCGAACTGATAAGTTGCATCGTGTTTAGTTACTAAGATATGACGTTCTTCTGTAGGAACACCAATCTTGACATAACCTACACCGGCATCTTCCAGAATCTTCTTGACTTCCGATTTGTGTTTGTCGGCTACCTGAATGATAACACCTGGGTTTTCTGCAAACAAAATCTTGACGATATCATCGCACTTAATCTTGTCGAGGTTGATTTCCATACCACCTTCTGTGTTAGCAAAACACATTTCAAGTAAAGTAGTAATCATACCTCCGGCTGAAATATCGTGTCCAGCAAGAATCAGTTGTTTGTCTACCAGTTCTTGAATAGCAAGGAAGGCATCGCGGAAGTATTCCGGATTCTGTACGGTTGGTACGTCGTCACCAACTTTATTCAGTGACTGAGCGAATGCAGAACCACCTAAACGAAGTTCGTCAAAACTGAAGTCGATGTGGTAGAAAGTTGACTTGTCTTTGTTGACCATAACTGGAGAAACAACTTTCTTGACATCCGAAACTTCTCCTCCTGCAGAAACTATAACAGTTCCCGGGCTGATGATTTTTTCTCCGTTCGGATATTTCTGAGTCATTGACAAAGAGTCTTTTCCGGTCGGAACGTTGATTTGCAATGCGCAGCAGAAATCAGACAAGGCTTTAACCGCTGTGTACAAACGTGCATCTTCACCTTCTTGTGAACGACAAGGCCACATCCAGTTGGCTGACAGGGAAACACTGTCGAGGCCTTCTGCCATTGGTGCCCATACAATATTAGTCAAAGCTTCTGATACAGCGAGTACAGAACCTGCTGCCGGATCAGCCAATGCAGCCTGAGGCGCATGGCCTAATGCAGTAGCAATACCTTTTTCTCCACGGTAATCGAGAGCAACAACACCACAGTCGCTCAACGGCAACTGAAGTTCACCTTGGCATTGCTGGCGTGCAATCTTACCTGTAACGGAGCGGTCTACCTTGTTGGTTAACCAGTCTTTACATGCAACAGCTTCCAGTTGCAGTACCTGGCGAATATATTCATTCAGTTTAGCTACGTCGTATGATACATTTTCATAATGGCGTTCTACAGTTTTGTCGACCATATATGTTTTCGGAGATGAACCGAACATCTGGTCTACAGCCAAATCGAATGGGCGTACGCCGTCAGCTTGTTCAAATGCAAAACGATGGTCACCTGTTGTCTCACCTACGACATACATCGGAGAACGTTCGCGGTCGGCAATCTTCTGTACATGCTCAATTGCTTTTTCGTCAATCAGCAATCCCATACGTTCCTGAGATTCGTTAGCGATGATTTCTTTTGCCGACAATGTTTCGTCACCGATAGGAAGTTTGTCCATGTGAATCAAACCGCCGCAGTCTTCTACCAATTCAGACAGACAGTTAACATGGCCAGCAGATCCGTGGTCATGAATAGATACAATCGGATTTTCATCTTCTTCGCACAGAGCACGTACTACGTTGTAGGCACGCTTTTGCATTTCTGCATTGGCACGCTGTACAGCATTCAATTCGATGCCCGAAGAGTAACGTCCGGTTTCTACAGATGAAACAGAACCACCACCTAAACCGATGCGGTAATTATCACCACCCATCACAACGATTTTATTTCCTGTTTCAGGAGAACCTTTCAGACAGTCGCGCTGCGTACCGTATCCTACACCTCCTGCCAGCATGATTACTTTATCGTAAGCATACTTTTCACCGTTTTCTTGATGTTCGAAGGTCAGGACAGAACCGCAAATCAGTGGCTGGCCAAACTTGTTACCGAAATCAGAAGCACCATTTGAGGCCTTGATCAAAATCTGTTCAGGAGTCTGGTATAACCATTTACGTACGGGGAGAATATTTTCCCATTCGCGTCCTTCATCTGTACGTGGATAAGAAGTCATGTAAACGGCTGTACCTGCAATCGGCCATGAGCCTTTACCACCGCCCATACGGTCGCGGATTTCTCCTCCGGTACCTGTAGATGCTCCGTTGAACGGCTCGACAGTTGTCGGGAAGTTGTGAGTCTCGGCTTTCAGTGAGATAACCGTTTTAATATCTTTGATAATGAAATAGTCAGAAGTTGAGTGGTCTTTAGGAGCAAATTGTTCTACGACAGGACCTTCGGCGAAAGCAACATTGTCTTTGTAAGCAGAGATGATTTTGTTCGGATTCTCCTGAGTGGTTTTTTTGATCATCTGGAAAAGTGAAGATTCCATTTCTTTACCGTCGATGATAAATGTTCCGCCAAATATTTTGTGGCGGCAGTGTTCTGAGTTGATTTGTGCAAATCCGAAAACTTCGGAATCAGTCAGTTTTCTGCCCAGGTCTTTTTCTACTTTCAGCAGGTAGTCCATTTCTTCGCGCGAAAGAGCAAGACCTTCCTGTTCATTATATTCTTCAAGGTTTTCAATGTAAATAATCGGTTGCGGTTTGATATTTACATCGAATATTTTTTGATCCAATCCGTGATACATTCGTTGCAGCATCGGGTCATGGTCTGCATTTTCGTCTTTTACCGGGAAGTATTCCTCGATACGGCGGATACCTTGCAATCCCATATTCTGAGTAATTTCTACAGCGTTTGTACTCCATGGAGTAATCATTTCACGCCGGGGGCCGATAAACCATCCTTTAAGGTTATCTTCCGTTTCTACAGTAGCGTCGCTGTATAGCCAGCATAATTTCTTGATGTCTTCAGAGGTCAGTTCTTTACTACATTCGGTAGCAATTACACTGTTAGTGGGTGTTCTGAAAAATAGAATCATAGCACTTGTTTATGTTTGTTAAAATGATAATCTTATTATCGGAATAATGCAGTGCAAAGTTACATAAACTCCTTTTTGTACGAAAGAAAAACGAAACGAAATATAGGTACTTTATAAAAAAAGTAGCATCTTTGCAGTATGAATTGGATAGAACAGGTTACTATACTAGATTTATTGGTGAAAGGCTTTATCGTAGGAGTGATTGTTTCAGCTCCTTTGGGACCGGTTGGCGTGCTTTGTATTCAGCGGACACTGAACAAGGGGCGCTGGTTTGGTTTTGTAACCGGTTTGGGGGCCGCGCTGAGTGATACATGCTACGCATTGATAACAGGTTATGGCATGAGCTTCATGGATGAATTGATCCTTAAGCACCAAATATTTCTTCAAGTGGTAGGTAGTATCATGTTGCTGGCCTTCGGTATATATACTTTTCGTAGTAATCCTGTGAAATCTCTTCGTCCTACATCAGCCAATCGCGGTACTTATCTTCATAATTTTATTACAGCTTTCTTTGTAACATTCTCCAACCCGCTGATTATCTTTCTGTTTATTGGTCTTTTTGCCCGCTTTTCGTTTGTGATGCCGGGCAGTCCGCTGGGCTTTCAGTTGGTTGGCTATCTCGCTATTGTCATCGGAGCCTTAACATGGTGGTTCGGAATTACTTACTTTGTAAATAAGGTGCGTACCCGATTTAATGTGCGGGGTATTTGGATATTAAACCGTATTATTGGTGTTGTCGTAATGATCGCGTCGATTGTAGGTATCATACTGACTATCGCTGGAAAATCTTTATCTTGATATATGTATATCTCTCAACAATTAAAACAACAGAATATCGCTGAATACTTGCTGTATATGTGGCAAGTAGAAGATATGATTCGTGCCAATGGCTTCGATATAGAAAAAATAAAAAAGAATATCGTAGAGCCGTATCCGTCGTTGTCGGATGAGCAAAAAAAGGCATTGACTCAATGGTATGCAGATTTTATCAATATGATGCATGACGAGGGCGTAATGGAAAAAGGGCATATACAGATTAATAAGAATATTATTGTCTGGTTGACCGATTTACACTTGCGCTTACTTGCTTCTCCTAAGTTTCCGTATTATAGTGCGGCCTATTATAAGGCTTTACCTTTTATTGTAGAATTGCGTGCCAAGGGAGCTGATAAAGATGTGCCTGAACTGGAAACGTGTTTTGATGCAATGTATGGAGTTCTGATGTTGAAACTTCAGAAAAAGGAAATAACTGAAGAAACCCAGAAAGCATTGAAAGTGATAGGTGATTTGCTGGCTATGCTTGCCGGGTATTATATTAAAGATAAACAAGGGGAGTTGGATTTTGATTGATTTTCTTCCCGTCAAAATAAAGGAATAATGAAGAATATTTTGGTTACTGGGGCAAACGGACAGCTGGGTAATGAGATGCGTCTGCTTGCAGAAGTCAATAAGGAATATGCCTATTTCTTTACTGATGTGGCTGAACTGGATATTTGTGATGAACAAGCTGTTAGAAATTTTGTAGCTGAACATCAGATCGATATTATTGTGAACTGTGCTGCATATACAGCAGTCGATAAGGCTGAGGATAATCAGGAACTTTGCGATAAGTTGAATCATGTTGCTCCGGGTTATTTGGCAAAAGCCATTGAAAGTCGTGGAGGTCACTTTATACAAGTATCTACAGATTACGTTTTCGATGGTACTGCACATATTCCGTATACAGAGGAACAGCCAACTTGTCCTGATTCGGTTTATGGAATAACCAAACTCGCTGGCGAACAGGAAGCAATGAAATATTGTTCTAAAACAATGATTGTCCGCACTGCCTGGCTGTATTCTACATTTGGAAACAATTTTGTAAAGACTATGCTGCGTTTGGGGCGCGAAAAAACTTCGTTGGGGGTAATATTTGATCAGATAGGCACTCCTACTTATGCTCGCGATTTGGCTGTTGCCATTTTTGCGGCTATCAATAAAGGTATTGTGCCGGGAATTTATCACTTTAGCAATGAGGGTGTTTGCTCGTGGTATGATTTTACTCAGATGATTCATCATTTGGCGGGTATTGATAGCTGTAGATTGAAGCCTCTTCATACGGAAGAATATCCGACAAAGGCAAAGCGTCCTCATTACTCCGTACTCGATAAGACGAAAATAAAAGATACATTCGGCATTGAAATCCCTTATTGGGTAGACAGTCTGAAAGAATGTGTCGATAAATTATTAGCATGATAATAAAAGGTAAATAGATAAATAAAGAATGAACGCTGAAATAGAAAGAAGACGTACATTTGCGATTATTGCACATCCGGATGCCGGTAAAACTTCGTTGACCGAAAAGTTACTGCTTTTCGGTGGACAGATTCAGGTGGCTGGAGCTGTTAAGTCGAATAAGATTAAGAAAACTGCGACATCCGACTGGATGGACATCGAAAAGCAACGTGGTATATCTGTTACAACCTCTGTGATGGAGTTCGATTATCACGACTACAAAATTAATATTTTGGATACACCGGGACACCAGGACTTTGCAGAAGATACTTACCGTACGCTTACGGCAGTAGATAGTGTCATTATTGTGGTGGATGGTGCAAAAGGTGTGGAAACGCAGACGCGTAAACTGATGGAGGTGTGCCGTATGCGTAATACTCCGGTCATCATTTTCGTTAACAAGATGGACCGTGAGGCGAAAGATCCGTTCGATTTGCTGGATGAACTGGAAGAAGAGCTGGTTATCAATGTTCGTCCTTTGACATGGCCTATCGAGAGTGGTCCTCGTTTTAGAGGTGTATATAATATATATGAGCAAAAGTTGAATTTGTTCCAGCCTTCTAAGCAGGTTGTTACAGAAAAGGTAGAGGTAGACATCCATACAGAGGATTTGGACAATCATATCGGAATACCGCTTGCTGAAAAGTTGCGTAGTGAGTTGGAATTGATTGATGGAGTGTATCCGGCCTTTAATGTTGATGATTATCTGAAGGGTGAGCTGGCACCGGTATTTTTTGGTTCAGCTTTGAATAACTTTGGTGTACAGGAACTGTTGGATTGTTTTGTTGAAATAGCTCCGAGTCCTCGTCCGGTGCAGGCAGAAGAGCGTATCGTTATGCCTGATGAACCGAAGTTTACAGGGTTTGTCTTTAAAATTACAGCCAATATTGACCCTAACCATCGTTCGTGTGTTGCATTCTGTAAGGTTTGTTCGGGTAAGTTTACTCGTAATACTCCTTATTTACATGTGCGTCACAATAAGACAATGCGTTTTTCTTCGCCTACTCAGTTCATGGCACAGCGTAAGACTACAGTTGATGAGGCTTGGGCAGGAGATATCATCGGTTTGCCGGACAACGGAACATTCAAGATTGGCGATACCTTAACAGAAGGAGAAGTGCTTCATTTTAAGGGATTGCCGAGTTTCTCTCCTGAAATGTTCAAGTATATAGAAAATGCTGATCCAATGAAGACCAAGCAGTTGAATAAGGGTATTGACCAGCTGATGGACGAGGGTGTTGCACAGTTGTTTGTCAACCAGTTCAATGGCCGAAAGATTATCGGAACTGTAGGACAGTTGCAGTTTGAGGTTATTCAGTATCGTTTGGAGAATGAATACAATGCCAAGTGCCGTTGGGAACCTATCAGTTTGTATAAAGCATGCTGGATAGAGAGTGATGATCCGGCAGAGTTAGAGGCATTTAAAAAACGTAAATATCAGTATATGGCAAAAGATCGTGATGGACGTGATGTTTTTCTTGCCGATAGTGGTTATGTTCTTCAAATGGCTCAGATGGACTTCAAGCATATTAAGTTCCATTTTACGAGTGAATTTTAAAAAAGTATAGAAGTAAAATTGGCTTTTAGCCAGTTTTACTATTTAAATAAGAAAATCGGGTATGTATTTCGTTGAAATATATATTCGATTTTTTTTGTATGTAAGATATTTTGTACTTGTCTTATTGTTTGTACACTTTATATCGGAAGGGAAAATAGGGGTAAAAAGAGTTTTCTTGCAAAATATATTCTTGATGTAAATCAAGAAAAATAAGATTGTTGCTGATTTTTAACAATTTCTTCCCTTGCTATTTCTTATTGAAATTCTAATTTTGCACCGCAAAACTAAAACTTAACAAACAGATGTCAGAAAACAAAACTGTAAAGTATCACATTCCGGAACAGGGAATATACTTGTATGCTCGTACCAGTGAAGGTAAAACAGAAATGATTGTATTGAACAGTACTGACAGAGAACAAGTTCTGCCAAGTAGTCACTATCAGGCTTTAACAAAAGAAACTAAGGAAGGAAAAGTTGTTTCAACAGGTAAAAAAATCGATTTTACACAAAATCTTGTTTTGTCTGCACGTCAGTCGTTAGTGATTGAATTTTGAAAAAGCTAATTAGGATTATATAAGACAGAGAGGTGATTCATTAAAAAAGATGTTTCACCTCTCTGTCTTTTGTATTGATAAATGTCTATAGTTGGTCTTGTTTCCCCTGTAGATTAATCTCCTCGATAGTAATACAGTAAGGAGTGGCGGGCTATAAAATCTGCATTTTGCTGTACCAGTTCTTTTTCTGTGCCCTCAGGAAGTTGTGCATCGGGGATAAGCTGGTGATGTATACAGTGTAGCAGCAAGTCTGGTGGACAGAGCATTTCTTCTGTGAGCAATCGGAATGCGTTTTTTTGAGCCTTTTCCTGATTATACAGCGGGTTTTCTTTGTCAGCTATGTATTCACAGATGTCTTTTGCCAATAGTACACCTTTTTCTGGTTCAGTCATCAGAATAAAGTTCTTATATTCTTTCATTTGTGGCAGTGTATGATTATCATCGTCCTGCCATTTCAATATTTCCACTAAGAAGCGGCGCAACTCCCCGTAACCGTTTAAATAGGTAATTTTCTTTCCACCGGTGCCACTAATGAAGTTTTGATAGGTTTCTCGATTTTTGTTTAGAATTTCTTCAGGAACATCGGGGGCAGGAGTAAATAGTCCTTTGATATTCTTCCAGGCTTCCGGACTGGCAAGCAATGAAATCCATTCGTGCAAAAATAGAGCCAATGGACCAACTGGTACGATGAATCTGTCATTGGGACTAATCTGTTCAATATAGGGGAACATGGAAGGTTCTGTCAGGTAGGTGTGTCCAAAAAGCCATGTCAATTTATGATCAGCTTCGGTTGCTGTTCCCGGATGGTCAAAATAATGTGATATGGTTTCATTCTCAGGAGCTTCTTCGTACGCAGCTTCCAGTATGTTATAGAAGATTTTTGCTTGTTCTTCAATGGAAGTATCTTTGGGATTTATGTATGTATGTCCTTTCCATGAAGAAACTTTCTGCCATGTATTCCAGATAATGAAACGGATGTCTTCTTCATTTATTTCATCTGCAACGTAATTGGAAGTTGTAGAATAAAAGGGCAGTACTTTACCATACAGACGTTGGTGCTCTGTTGTAAAACTACGCCATAACCCTAGTTCTGAAATCTGGTCTTCCAGATAAGCTGCAACATACATGCTTAACTTTTTACGAAAGGCGTCTGGAAGTGCCAGCACGCAGGCATGATACAACCTATTTGATAGATTAATGAAATAACTATCCGAAGGTTGCATTGAAGTATAGGGATGAATTTTTAACCACTCATTGGCGTAAATTAAAGATTTACTCATGTTTTTGCAAAGTTAATGTTTAGAAAACAATGTAATTAGTAGTGACGTGGCAGCCAGACAAATACCTACTCCTGTTACTCCTGCCCATCCGAACTGGTGCCAGAATGTTCCAGCTAAAAATGTTCCTAATGAACCACCCAGAAAATAAGTTGTCATGAAGATTGTATTTACTCGGTTTGAGGCTTGAGGAACAAGTGACAGGGCACATGTCTGATTGCTGATTTGTACACATTGCATACCAATATCAATTAAAATAATACCGGCAATAATTCCGATGTAACTATTTTGGAAAATATAGAGTATGACCCATGAAAAGATCATAATGCAGCATCCGATATAGTTGAATGCTCTTACCCCTAATATGCGGACGAATTTGCCGACAAAGGAGGCTGTCATAGCTCCGGCTATACCGCATAATCCCAGCATACCGATAATGTTGTTTCCTGCGTAAAAAGGTTCTCCACTCATTTTGAAGGCTAAGCATGCCCATAAGGTAAGGAAACAGCCGAAACAGATACCCGCACGCAATGAAACCAGTCGCAGAGTAGCATTCTCTTTTACTAAGGTAAATACTGATTTCATTAATCCTCTATAAGTACCTTTATAATTGGATGGCATGTCAGGTAATATACGGATAATAACAACTATACAGGCTAACATTAATATGGATGCGATATAAAATATGGTTCTCCATCCCCAGTATTCACCTACTATTCCACTGACCACTCGTGAGCCAAGAATACCGGTCAGTAATCCGCTTACCAGTACTCCTACATTTTGCGCTTTTTTCTCCGGTTGTGAGAATTGTGCTGCAATCGGTATAAATATTTGAGGCATAACCGAGCAGATACCTGTAATTAGTGAAGCTAATAGGATGAAATGTATGTTTCGTGCTATTACAAATCCTAACATGCTTACGGACAGCAGTAAGAAGTTGATAACAATTATATTTCGCCGTTTATATAAATCTCCAAGTGGAATGATGAATAGTAGCCCTAACGCATAGCCTATTTGTGTAGTCATTGGAATCAAATTGGCTGTAAACTCGGAAACCTGTAAGTCTTCACTGATTTTATTCAGTAACGGTTGATTGTAATATAGATTAGCTACGGATATACCCGCAATGATAGCCAGCATCAAAAGTAAAGATGCCGGAATACCTTTGTTCTCTTCTAAAATTCGTTTCATGTCGCAAAGTTACGTATTTTTTGCGAGCTTATTCTGTTTTGGGCTTGATGGGAACGGTGTTTTCCTTGTAAGCTGCAAAACCTTTTACTTTTACCCGTTCTTTCTTTTCTTCTTCGCCAACGGCTGCATTACCCAGTTGGTTCAGATTTTCCTTAATCGCGTTATGGGTGTCGAAGAAATAATCGAGCAACATTTTCAGGTGGTCTTCCAGCTCTCCTTCATTGGGTGAGAAGAAAGTATGGCAACGTGAATGTAATCCTACAGTCTTTTCGTCTTCGTCTACCATATATACGGTTGTAACCAGCGAATTGACATTAACCAGATTGATGATTTCTTTCAATACGGGAAACGCTTCATTGTCTGTGCTTATTGATCCCCACCATGGATTCCATATCATAATGAACCGGTTCTCTTCTTCGGCTGCAATATAGAAGTCATCACCTTGGTACTTGAAAGTAACATGTCCTTCTTCGTTTATTTCGGGCTGGCAGCCTATTTTTTTCAATACGCTGATGACAAGATCTTGTGTGCTGATATTGTCTAATTCATTTTTTGTCATACGTTCCAGATGTTCCAGACGTTTTTTTCGGATGCTTATAGTTTTGAGCAAGAATAAAACTATGGGCCACAAAGCGAGTGCAATAACAGCAATCAGTATGGTTATGTCGGTTATGTTATTCATAATAGTTGGGTTTTAGGTTAAATACAAAAACAGTGTTCTCTATAGCTGTTTTCTTTGATAACCTTCTGCATCTATATTTTGTTTGACACAGATTTTGATAATCTCTGAAACAGCTTCTTAAATATACAAATTATCTATAGGAATAAATTCATTTATTTTGCTTTTAAACTTTTTTAAATAAAACAGATGCAGCAAAAGGCGAATATAATTGTTTTATAGTTGAACTTTAAAATAAAGAGCTTATGAAAAAGTTAGTATTATTTATGATACTGGCGTTGACTATGATGGTTGGTCACGTACAGGCACAGGACACAGAGAAGAGTTTATCTCGTGAAGAAAAGAAAGCTTTACAAGAGCAATTGGATAGTTTGCTGGCTGTAGAAGCGATACAGGCCATCAATGACAAGGCATTTACTCTGGAGGCAGATCAGGTTGTCTTCAAGTATGGTAATATGGCTTATGTCAATTCAAATACGAATTTTGTTTCTGTAAAAGGCGATCAGGCTGTTGTACAGGTAGCATTTAATATTCCCGTCAGCGGTCCGAATGGAATTGGTGGTGTAACAGTAGATGGTAGCGTTTCCGACTATGAAGTAAAGACTGATAAGAAAGGTAATACTTCGATTACCATGAATGTTATGGGAACAGGTATTTCGGCACGCGTATTTATCAGTTTGCCGAAGGGGACAAACAAGGCTACGGTAGAAATCAATCCAAACTTTAATTCCAATCGTATGACGTTGAATGGAGTAATTCTGCCGATACAGAAGAGCAGTGTGTTTAAAGGACGTTCCTTATAATTTTTGATATTAATGAAAAGGTTAGGAATTATGAAAAAGATTTTGTTTATGCTTTGCATGGCGGGCTTATTTATGACGTCGTGTGAAAAAGACCCTGATATGGGTAAACTGGATGCAGATCTGGTGGTATACACAGACCACGACAATAATACAGATTTTAGTACTTTCCATACTTATTTCCTTCCTGATAGCATTTTGGAAGCAAGCGGAGTACGTGCTTCGTATTGGAAAGACGAAAATGCCAAGATGATTATCAGTGAGGTTGAAAGTCAGATGAACCGCAGAGGATACGAACGTATTACGGATCCGGCACTGAAGGATCAGGCTGATGTCGGTGTACAGTTGTCGTATGTAGCACAGACTACTCAGGTTGTTACTGGCGGCTATTGGGGAGATCCTTTTGGCGGCTGGTGGAGTACTGGCTTTTGGGGACCATGGTGGAGTGGATGGTATTATTCATATCCTGTAACATATAGTTACGATACTAATACATTAATTCTGGAAATGGTCGATTTGACGAATAAAGATGAAGACGGAACTCAGAAACAGCAACTTCCGGTTGTATGGTATGCAAGTGCGTCCGGCTTCCAGTATGGTAATAGTAGAATAAACATGCAGTTATTGCTGAATGGAGTGGATCAGGCATTCAATCAGTCTACTTATATCCATAGAAATTATACAGAATAAAAGAGTCAGGATATTTTCAATCTATTTGATTAATGTCCAATACAGAAAAATAATGGAGATGATAACGATGAAAAGATATACTATTTTTAAAAAAGCAATTTGGTCTTTCTGTGCTTTGGTCATGTTTGCTATGCAAAGTTATGCTCAGTGGGATTCACAGAAAGCACATCTCATTGTCGACTGGCAGATGAATGCACCTGTTTCAACTGGCTTTGCTGATAAGATAAGTGGATGGGGTATGAACTTTGAAGGACTTTACGATTTGACTCCACGTTGGTCGGTTGGGGCTTTTATTAATTTTCATACTAATCATAAATATGTAGGCAGACAGACGCTTCAGTTATCTCCTACGGAATTATTGACAACAGATCAGCAGCGTTCTGCATATCAGTTACCGTTTGGTGTAGGTACTTCATATACTTTATACGACGGAAGATATGTAAAGCCGTATGTAGGTGTAAAACTTGGAACTGCGTTTACCCGTTATACAACTTATTATGGTGCAGGTGGCGTATTTGATGATGGATGGGGATTTTATGTATCTCCTGAAGTGGGACTGAAGATTTATCCTTGTCCTCATCGTCGTTTTGGTTTCCATGTAGCTGGCTATTATAATTACATGACCAACGATATGGCAACATTGACCGGTGATGTAACAGGACAAAGTAATGTCGGATTTCGACTTGGTTTAATATTCTGACGTATTTGATCAAGATTTTATTTAAATTTGCCCCTTTAATTCAAAATTTATATATAACTTCGGTTATCAACAGGGAATGGCGGTGGTGCTGTGAAGCACTGCCGTTATTTTTTGTAGAAAGTGGTATTGATAGTCTTGTGATAGTCAGTGGCAGATAGGTATAGCAGACTGTTGAAGTGATATTGGGGAGGTATTTATAATAAGAAAGCATCCGGTTATGTTCGTCATAATAAACATAACCGGATGCTTTCTTATATAAATCTTTCTTTTTAAAGCTTAGTTCTGTTGAGGTTCTGAACCTTTCGGAGTCATATCTCCTTCAATATAAAGGCGAACAACTTCTTGTTTGGCGTTAGTTCTCAAAGTGATTGATTTACGGAAATGGCCGGGGAATTTTCCTGCCCCATTGTAAGTTACTGTGATTTCTCCACTTTCACCCGCTTTGATTGGTTCTTTAGGATATTGAGGCACTGTACATCCGCAAGATGCTATAGCCTGATGAATTACCAGTGGTCCGTTTCCTGTATTGGTGAATTTGAATTTGCAAGTTACTTTAGGGTTGTTTTCGGAAAAAGCTCCGAAATTGTGAGTCGTCTGTTCGAATTTAATTTCGGCTGTACCTTGTGCTATTGTTACAAGTACTGCCACTACTAAAAATAATGTAGTAAGAATCGTTTTTTTCATTTTTCCGGATTTTTTAAAATCGCCCTAAAGATATTGACTTTCTTTGTATTTCGTGCTTATTTATTAGGTTTATTAACATTTGTTCTGCTCTGATAAGATGGATATGATGAAAATATCTGTCGGTATTCTTTGCATTTTGGGGATATTCCGACAATTTATAATCGCATTTTCCTCGGAATTCTCGATTAAAGAGAATGGGTAAAAAACGTCTCGATGAATTAAAAGAAACGTGCCCACGTTATAAAGGAAACGTGGGCACGTTTTTATAGGAATGTCAGGAGAGAAAAAAGTTATCCACGGTTCACCTGTTTTACTCCTTTGACAGTCTTTATTTTCTTGATAAGCGATTCCAGTTTCGACGTATCATCTACCATTACAGTAAGCATGCCAGAGAATAATCCGTCGTGAGAATCTATGCTGATAGACCGCAATAAGATATTGCTTTCCTTATTGATAATAGACGTAATGTTAGTCACAATACCTATATCATCATGTCCCACAATACGAAGTGTGATAGGATACTGTTTTCCCTGACTCTTTCCGGCCCAGCGTGCACGGACAATACGATAAGGAAAACGGGCTTTCATTTCTTTGGCGTTCGGGCAGTCGCAACGATGTATCTTGATACCTCCCGATATTGTTACAAAGCCGAACACATCATCACCGTAAATCGGGTTACAGCATTTGGCCAGATTAAAATCAAGTCCTTTTAAGTTCTGGTCTATCACCAGTACGTCATCTTTGTAATAATCTTTACCATCTGTACTTTGCTGTATATTGAACCCTTCGGCGCTGCGGTAAGTTATTTCTTCACGTTGTTCGGTTTCCTTGCGCTGCATCTCCACATACCGGTCAATGATGTCGTTCACATCAAGTGTTTCGTTGGCAATACTTTGATAAAAGTCGGTTACCGTTTTGAAGCCCAGCTTTTTGATCAGTCGCATCAAGATGGCCTCATCATATTCCAGTTTACGGTTCTTAAACTTACGCTCCAGCGTTTCTTTGGCAAATTCAGTCTGGCGTGCTACCATTTCCTTCAGAGCCTGACGTATTTTAGTCTTGGCCTTCGAGGTGGTGACAAAGTTCAGCCAGTCACGTTTCGGCGTTTGAGTGCTTGATGTCGTGATTTCTACTTGGTCACCACTGTTTAGCGTCTGTTTCAACTGAACATTTCTTCCGTTTACTTTAGCACCAATACAACGGCATCCCAAATTTGTATGAATGGCAAATGCAAAATCGAGTACGGTAGCTCCCTGTGGGAGTTTGTATAAATCACCTTTCGGGGTAAAGACAAATACTTCATCTTTATATAAATCGAGTTTGAACTGATCCATTGCCTCCATATCACTGTCGGCATTCTCCAGTGTTTCCCGAATAGAATTCAGCCACTCATCCAGTCCGCTTTCTCCTTTTATACCTTTATATCTCCAGTGAGCAGCAAGTCCTTTTTCTGCAATTTCGTCCATACGTTCGGTACGTATCTGTACTTCCACCCATTTTCCTTCCGGTCCCATAACGGTGATATGTAAAGATTCATAACCGTTACTTTTGGGTACAGACAGCCAGTCGCGCAAGCGCTTGGGGTTAGGCAGATACATATCAGTGACGATAGAATATGCTTGCCAGCATTCCTGCTTTTCTTTATCCAATGGAGAATCGAGAATAATTCGGATGGCAAACAAATCGTACACACCTTCGAATGGACATCCCTGTTTCTTCATCTTCTGGTAAATGGAATGGATAGATTTAGTACGTCCCTTGATGTGGAATTTCAGTCCACTTTCCTCCAGCTTTTTCTTTACCGGTTCGATAAAGGCATCAATATAACGGTCACGCGCAGCCTTTGTAGCATTCAGCTTATCTTTGATATGATAATATACGTCATGCTGTGTATATTTCAGCGACAAGTCTTCCAGTTCCGATTTCAACTTGTATAGTCCTAATTTATGTGCCAGTGGAGCATATAGATACGCAGCTTCATTCGACACTTCCAGTCGGGCTTCCTCGTTGGTACTGTCTTTTATCTGGCGCATCAGATTTACACGGTCGGCTATCATAATAAGGATAACCCGCATATCTTCGGCAAAGGAGAGAAGCAAGTTTCGGAAGTTTTCTGATTCAATGGTCGGACTTTTGGAATAAAGTTCGTTTATTTTTACCAGTCCATGTATAATTCCAGCAACATCTTCACCATACATTTGCTTGATAGACTCCAGACTGCAAAGATTATATTTAACAGATTCGTGTAGCATAATACCCAAAATGGAAGCGCGCCGCATACCTATTTCTTCGGCTACGATAACTGCTGTTTGCATGTCTTTTATAATCGGATTCATGCCAAAGGCATTGCGCGGTATGCTACCTGCCGACATTACTTGAACCAGATGTTTCTTTAAGTTACTGCAGTCATCTTTTTGCAAAGTATCTCCTGACAGTTGCAATAATCTTTTGTATAGAGAAATCAACAGTTTGTGTTCGTCCGGTGTAAAAAAAACTTGTTCGTCCATAGTCTTTCTAGTTTTGTTGAGAATCTGTTTGTTGTAAATTGAAACTCTTTTTTAACTTAAAGGAGAAAAAAGAGGAATTCCTGACAGCTTCTGTGGGTAAAGATAGTTTTTTTCTTCTTTTATTGTTACAAACTTAATGGTTTTTTTATACTTTTGAGGTGGAATCGATTTGTAAATGAATATTTATCACTTAAATTTATCATAATATGTTAACACACGAAGACAAAGAATTACTCGCAAAGAAAGGAATTTCTGAAGAACAGATTGCAGAACAATTAGCTTGTTTCGAAAAAGGATTCCCCTATTTGCAGTTGGCTGCAGCTGCGTCGGTAGACAACAACGGAATTATGATTGCTGATGCCGATGCTCAGAAAAAATATCTGGCAGCATGGGATGCGTATAAAGACACTGACAAAAAAATTGTAAAATTCGTGCCTGCTTCGGGAGCTGCAAGCCGTATGTTTAAGAATATGTTCGAATTCTTGGGAGCAGACTATGATGAGCCTACCACCGATTTTGAAAAGAAATTCTTCGATCATATTCATAATTTTGCATTTTACAATGATTTGAATGCTGTATGTCTTGATAACACAGGTAAAAATATTGATGCTCTGTTGTCGGAACATAATTATAAGGCAGTGGTAGCCAATTTGCTGGAATCTGCTGGCCTGAATTATGGTTCTTTGCCTAAAGGATTACTTAAATTCCATCGTTATACCGATGGAGTGCGTACTCCGCTGGAGGAGCATTTAGTTGAAGGTGCACTTTATGCAGCAGGAAAAACAGGTAAGGTGAATGTACATTTTACTGTTTCGGGAGAACATCGTGCATTGTTCCAGAAACTTGTAGATGCCAAGGTTGCCGAATATGCTAAGAAATACGGTGTAGAATATAACATCAGTTTTTCTGAGCAGAAGGCAAGTACTGATACAATTGCGGCCGATATGGAGAACAAGCCGTTCCGCGATAACGGTAAATTGTTGTTCCGTCCGGGTGGTCATGGAGCATTGATTGAGAATCTGAATGATCTGGATGCTGATATCGTATTTATCAAGAATATCGATAATGTAGTGCCCGACCGTCTGAAAGGCGATACGGTAACTTATAAAAAATTGCTTGCCGGCGTATTGGTCACACTTCAGAAACAGGCATTCGATTATCTGGAACTGCTTGATAGCGGTCACTATAGCCATGAACAGCTCGAAACTATTATCCGTTTCGTTCAGCAGCAGTTGCGTTGCCGTAAGAGTGATATTAAAGATTTGGAGGATGCCGACCTTGTTATTTACCTGCGCAAGAAACTGAATCGCCCGATGCGTGTATGCGGTATGGTGAAAAATGTAGGCGAACCGGGTGGCGGTCCGTTCTTGGCTTATAATCCGGATGGAACTGTTTCACTTCAGATTCTGGAAAGTTCTCAGATTGATATGAAAGATCCGGAAAAGAAGGCTATGTTCGAGAAAGGTACTCATTTCAATCCGGTAGACTTGGTTTGTGCCGTACGCGACTATAAGGGAAATAAATTCAACTTGTTGCAGTATGTAGATAAGGCAACAGGATTTATCTCTTATAAATCGAAGAATGGTAAAGACCTGAAGGCTTTGGAACTGCCGGGCTTGTGGAATGGTTCAATGAGCGACTGGAGCACTGTCTTTGTGGAAGTTCCGTTGAGCACATTCAATCCGGTAAAAACGGTCAACGATTTGTTGCGTGAACAACATCAGTAAATCATTAATTTAGAATATTGCATCCGGCATGGAATCAGACGCTGTAACGTTTGCTCCGTACCGGATGCTTTGTTTTTGATTTATACTTCCCATCTGTCTATTTGGCGCAACAGACGTGTAAGAGCTGATTTGCACGATTCGGGATAGAAGAGTGTATAGGAGAACCATAGCTTCTGATTGCGGACGTATTTGGCATAATAGCGATATCCTTCTATTTTGTTTCCGTTTTCATATACAGGGCCACTGAGAATAAAAGAGTCGCGTAACAGTTGCTGGTCTTCAGCATGCAGTTGAGTGGCCAGTTCTTTCATTTTTACTTTTACTGGACTTGTGTCAGGCGCTTTCAATACGGAACATTCGATGACAAAACGTTCGTTATTCCAGTATCCCAAACGTACAAAGCCTTCATTGGCTACTTCTTTTGAAAAGAATTCCGGATAGTGAATGCAGTATCCGTAAAAACTGTCGCAATAAGTTTTCATCGGAGCATCGTTTATCAGTTCAGCCAAAACTTCCTGATAACTGCGGAAGCCGTTGGGCTTTCTTGACAAGTTGATACCTACCATAAAGCCGGTCAGTATGATGATTACAACAATCAGTTTTCTCATAACTTTATTCCCCACTTATTATCTGTTTTTATATGCAGCCTTTGCTGGAAGGTACTTCGTAGTGATAGATATCTCTTCTGACTGCCATTTTAATGCTTCGCGCCAGAGCCTTGAATATGCCTTCTATCTTATGGTGCTCGTTCTGACCTTCTGCTTTGATATTCAAATTCATACGTGCGGAGTCACTTAGTGATTTGAAGAAATGGAGAAACATTTCAGTAGGCATCTCACCAATCTTTTCACGTTTGAATTCTGCATCCCAGACCAGCCAGGGGCGTCCTCCGAAATCGAGAGCTACCTGACACAGACAGTCATCCATAGGCAGGCAGTAGCCGTATCTTTCAATTCCTCTTTTACTGCCCAGGGCTTGATGCAGGCATTCTCCCAGTGCAATGGCCGTATCTTCTATGGTATGATGTTCATCCACTTCCAGATCACCTTTCACGCGAATAGTCAGATCTATACCGCCGTGTTTTCCGATTTGTTCCAGCATGTGGTCAAAAAATCCCAGTCCGGTACTGATGTCACAGTTTCCGTTTCCGTCCAGGTTGAGGCGTATATAGATATCGGTCTCTTTTGTCGTACGGCGTACTTCAGCAATCCGTTCTCCGGCAAAGAGAAATTCGGTTACCTTATCCCAGTCAGTTGTAGCAAGAATACAGCAATCTTGCAGTTTCTTGTCAGTCAGTACACTACGATCTTCTTGCAGTAGAATGGCTTTACATCCCAGATTATATGCCAGTTCTACGTCGGTAGCCCGGTCGCCTATGACGAAACTGCCGTTCAAATCATACTCCTCATTATTCAGGTAGCGAGTAAGCATGCCTGTTCGTGGCTTTCGGGTTGGCGCATTGTCTTCGGGAAAACTTCGGTCGATAAGTACTTCATCGAACGTGATACCTTCGTTGGCAAATGTTTTCATAACCAGATTATGTACGGGCCAGAACGAATTTTCGGGGAAAGACGGGGTTCCTAATCCATCCTGATTGGTCACCATGACAAACTCAAAGTCGAGATTCTGCCGGATAAAATGCAGGTTACGGAACACCTTGGGATAAAACTCCAGCTTTTCGAATGCATCCAACTGATAGTCGGTTGGAGGTTCGATGACCAATGTGCCGTCGCGGTCTATAAACAATACTTTCTTTTTCATGATAATTCCGAATTATATTGTTTTAAAGCCTCAAGCAAAGCATCGTTCTCAGGACGGGTACCGATGGTGATGCGCAAACATTCGTGACACAGGGTAACGCCGGAACGGTTGCGGACAATGATCCCTTTACTTACCAGATAGTCGTAAATAGCCTTTGCATTGGTTACTCGGGTCAAAAAGAAATTGGCATCGGTGGGGTAGATACGAACACAGCATGGCAATTTGCCGAATTCTTTGATCATACGCGTACGTTCATTGAGCAACGACTGTACCCATCTCTGAACTTCGTAATGTTTATGCATCATCTGAATGGCTTCCTGCTGCGTAAGCCGGTTGACGTTATACGGATATTTTATTTTACTGAGTATGCCGATTATTTCAGGTGAGGCAAATGCCATGCCCAGACGGATAGCTGCACATCCCCATGCTTTCGAGAATGTTTGAAACACAATCAAATTAGGATATTCTTTCAGTTTCCCAATCAGGGAAGGCTCATCGGAAAAGTCTATATAAGCTTCATCAACAATAACCAGTCCCTGAAACTTATTTAGCAGGGTAATAATTTCCTTATGGCACAGATTATTTCCTGTCGGGTTATTGGGTGAACAGAGGAAAATCAGTTTGGTATTTTCGTCTGAGGCAGCCAGCAGTTCATCGGCTTTAAACTGAAAAGAATGGTCGAGCAATACTTTCCGGTATTCTACGTCGTTTACGTCAGCACATACTTCGTACATGCCATATGTCGGATCGATGGCAACAACATTGTCGATGCCGGGACGGCAGAAAGCACGGTATACTAAATCGATGGCTTCATCACTTCCATTGCCTAAAAAGATTTGGTCAGGATTTACCTTTTTTATCAATGCGATCATATCCTTCAGTTCCCGTTGAAGCGGATCAGGATATCGGTTATTGGGAGTGTTATACGGATTTTCATTGGCATCCAGAAAAACGGAAGCCTCTTTTCCGCTATATTCATCACGTGCCGAAGAGTAGGGTTTCAGTGCCCATATATTCGGTCGTGTCAGTTCTTTCAGCGATTTCATAACTATCTTGTCGGTTAAAGTTTCTCATTAAGTCGTACTGTTACAGCGTTCTTATGAGCGTCGAGATGCTCATTGGCAGCCATAACCTGAATAGCTGGTCCGAGAACCGCTATTCCTTCACGAGTTATTTCCTGGAAGGTTATCTTGCGGATAAAGCTGTCCAGACTTACTCCACTGTAAGCTTTTGCATAACCGTTGGTTGGCAGCGTATGATTGGTTCCCGATGCATAGTCGCCCGCACTTTCAGGGGAGTATGATCCCAAAAATACCGATCCGGCATTGACAACCTTGCAGGCTATATCCATATAGTCTTTGGTTTCGATAATCAAGTGTTCGGGAGCGTATTCGTTGATCATATCGATTGCTTCCTGCATATCTCTTACCAGAATAAGTTTGCTCGACTGAAGTGATTTTTCGGCAAGTGCCTTACGTGGAAGTTCTGCCAGTTGGCGGTCGACTTCCATGGCTACTTTGTCTATCAATGCTTCAGAGGTTGTTATCAGCATGGCCTGACTGTCGGCACCATGTTCGGCCTGAGAGAGGAGATCGGACGCAACAAATACCGGATTGGCTGTTTCGTCGGCAAGTACGGCGACTTCCGATGGTCCGGCTGGCATATCGATAGCTACATCGCGCAAGGCCACCTGTTGTTTGGCAACTGTAACAAATTGATTGCCTGGTCCGAATATTTTATATACCTTCGGTATGCTGCTGGTACCGTATGCCATGGCTCCGATAGCTTGTACTCCACCGGCCTTGAATACTTTTTTTACACCGGCGGCACGTGCAGCATATAAGATAGCTGGATGAATGTTGCCTTCACGGTCGGGAGGAGTACATAGTATAATTTCCTTACATCCGGCTATCTGCGCTGGAGCGGCAAGCATCAGTACTGTAGAAAAGAGAGGTGCTGTACCACCCGGAACGTAAAGTCCTACTTTTTCTATGGCAACGGCTTTTTGCCAGCAGGTAACACCTGGTAGTGTTTCTACTTTCTTACCTTCAAATTTTTGGGCAGCATGAAACGTACGGATATTATTTAGTGCCAGCATAATAGCTTCTTTCAACTGGTTATCGACTGCTTTTTCTGCATCGTCGAACTCTTTTTCTGTTACTTCCAGTGAACTTAGTTTTACTTTATCAAACTGTTCTTCGAAACGGATAACAGCAAGGTCGCCTTCTGCCTGTATTTTTTTCAGCATATCGCAAACTGTTTCGCGAATATCTTCTGTGTGCAGTGCAGAGCGTTTCAGGAGAGAGTTCCATTCCCGGCGTTCAGGATAACGTATGATATTCATAGCTTTGTGCGTTTTAAGAATTCATTGAATTATAAAATCATTTTTTCGATGGGCAGTACCAGAATGCCTTGTGCTCCCAGGGCTTTCAGTTTGCCAATAATTTCCCAGAAACATTCCTGGTCTATTACAGTATGTACACTGCTCCATCCTTCTGTAGCAAGTGGCATGATAGTTGGGCTTTTTATACCTGGCAGAACAGCAGTGATTTCCTTAACCTTATCGGTTGGGGCATTCATCAGTACATATTTTTTATCTTCAGCAGCTTTGACAGCTTCTATCCGGAACAGAAACTCATTTAATATCTCTTTTTTCTCTGGTGTCAGGTTGGGATTACCTATCAGCAATGCTTCACTTTTCATGACAACTTCCACCTCTTTCAAGTTGTTGCTTATCAGAGTGGAACCGGAACTTACAATATCGAATATCGCATCCGAAAGTCCTATGCCGGGAGCAATTTCTACCGATCCGGTAATGACGTGGATATCCGACTTTATACCTTGTTCTTTCAGGTAGTTTTGCAGGATGCCCGGATAGGATGTCGCAATTTTTTTACCATTGAACCATGATGGACCACTATATTCTTCTTCTTTATGTATCGCCAGAGATAATCTGCATTTACTGAATCCTAAGCGATAGATAAGATCGGCTTTCTCGGCGCGTTCGACAAACTCGTTTTCGCCTACGATGCCTAAATCGGCAACTCCGCTTGCTACGCTTTGGGGAATATCGTCATCGCGCAGGAAAAGAACCTCAATCGGAAAGTTAGACGACTGTGTAAGTAAGGTACGTTTGGAAGTAGAAAGTTTAATATCTGCTTCAGCAAACAAGGCCATTGTATCTTCAAACAGACGGCCTTTTGATTGTACGGCAATTCTAAGCATATTCTATCAATTTTAAATTATCGAATAAAAAAAGGCTTACCGTAATACGGCAAGCCTTTATATTTCTGTAACTGTACGACACATCAGCCTACCGTATGTTTACGTCAGGTGCATGATGGTGGCGGATAGTCAGATTATTATTCATATTAGGTTTTGTTTTCTTTATTTGTGGCAAATATAAACTGTTTAAATATAAAATCCAAATAATTGTCAGGAAAACTTAGTTTTTGCTTTCAGTTTTCATTTCTTCTTAATCTTGGAGATATTTCATGGGATTGATTTCCCCATTTTCTATTTTCATGAAAACAGCTTTTGCCTGTTCAAGAAAATGTGTGTCATTGTGGAACGGTGTATTTTCCTGTTCCTCTTTTTTCAGCGATTCTGGAGAGAAGATAGCCCCTCGTACCAGATAAGTCAGCATATCTTCATCCTGTCCGCTCCGATAATAACAGTAGGCTGTCAGATAATAATTGCCATGCATTGTTTCAGGGGCAAGTTTTTCTTGTTCCTTGAAGCAGCTTAGCGCCTGCTGCCAGTATTCATAGCGGAAATAAGCATTTCCTGCATAAGAAATTGCTTCTGCTTCGTTTTCGGCAAACAGCCGACCGTAATGAAAAGCCTGCTGAGCATCTTCTGGTTTGCCTTTAGTCAGTTGCAGTTCTCCCCTTAGCAGATATAAATCACTGTTGTGGTTATCGTATGCCAGTCCTTGTTCTATATCTTCTTCGCAAGCCTGAACATTGCCGAGTTGCAGATGCGAGTACCCTTTTTTATGATACAGAGAAGCCATCTCAAAATCAGTCAGATTATTGCTTACCGTAATTTTGTCGGCATACTCCAGCACTTTCTGATAATTTTGTGTGATAAAATATATCGACATAATTATATTCTGAATATACGGTTTCTCTGTTGTATATTTTTCTATATAAAAAAGACAGTCCAAGGCCTGTTCTATTTCGTTTTCCAGCAGTAAGGCATTACTTTTCAGCTCCCATGTAATCAGGTTGGTATCGTCTATAGCCATGGCAAAATCAATAGCCTCCATTGCCTTTTCCGGTTTATACATGCGCAGATAGCATCGTATCAGGTTATGCCAGAAATCGATGGTATAAGGAGCTTCGTCGAGCAGGCGATTGTATAAGTTGGCTGCTTCTTCCGGATTGCCAAAGCTGAAATGATAAGACGCCAGTTCTTCCAATACTCCCAGATTGTCGGGGGCTTCGCTGACGGCCTTTTGCAGCCAGGAGTAAGCATTTTTCTTTTGATGCTCATCCATGTACAAGTGAGCGATATCGAGCATGGTGTCTATATCCTTCTCATCCTGATAAAGCTGGTTCAATAATTCATCAGCTTCCTGATTTCGCTTTTGTGCCAGATAAAGTTCAGCCTGCAGCAATCTTACTTCATAATCGCTTTGGTCTGTTATAGAATTCAGTACTTCCTGTGCTTCGGTAGTATATCCCTTGACTATCAGATTATGGCATTTGAATATCAATATGTCCAGGTTGTCGGGATGAAGTGACAGGCCGTAGTTTACCACCTCTTCGGATGCTCTGATATTTCCCATACTGGCATAGAATTCAGCCAATAAGGTAATTTCATCCGGTTCCAGATAAATAGTGGTATGATTGTTTATCATATCCGAATATTTAGCCAGCAGTTGCTTGAACTCCGGTTTATGGAAGATTGAAGACAAGTCGTCCTTCATAATTTGATGGTTTTTTAAAGAGATATAAATAAAAACGCAGATTACGCAAATTCATGTTCCCATTTGGGTATGTGTACAGTTTTTGCGCAATCTGTGTTTCTTACTTTTTATACCAGCCGGTATAAATGTTTATTTATTGATTTTGCTCCAGGTATCTTTCAGTGATACGGTACGGTTGAATACCAAATGTTCTGGAGTTGAATCTTTATCGACATTGAAGTATCCGATACGTTGGAACTGCAAGTAATCGAGCGGTTTGGCATCTGCAAGGAATTTTTCTACATAGCAATCCTTCAGTACTTTCAGTGAATCCGGATTGATCATTTCTTTCATAGCTTCCAGTGCCGAGCAGTTCTTTGCTTCACGGATAGCAGCCATTTCATCGCGCGGATTTTCAACCTTCCACAAGCGGTCGTACAAGCGTACTTCTGCTTTCAGGCAATGATTGCAGCTTACCCAGTGCAATGTACCTTTTACTTTGCGGTTAGCTTCCGGCATTCCGCTCTTGGTATTCGGATCGTATTCAGCGTATACTTCTACAACATTTCCGTTTTCGTCTTTCTTGCATCCTGTACATTTCACGATATATGCATTCTTCAAGCGGACTTCCTGTCCCGGAGTCATGCGGAAGAATTTCTTTGGAGCGTCTTCCATAAAGTCGTCACGCTCCATCCACAGCTCGCGACTGAATTCGATAGTATGAGTAGGAGAGTTCGGGTCTTCCGGATTGTTGATAGCTTCCATCTCTTCTACTTTATCTTCCGGATAATTGGTAAGAATCAGTTTTACCGGATTCAGAACGGCCGAAACACGTGTAGAACGTGCGTTCAGGTCTTCGCGGACAGCACTTTCCAGTAATGCGAAGTCATTCAGAGCATCGTAAGTAGTATAGCCGATTTTATCGATAAACTTACGGATTGACTCAGGAGAATATCCTCTGCGGCGGAAAGCGCAGATAGTCGGCATACGAGGATCGTCCCAGCCGTTTACCAGTCCTTCTTTTACCAGAATCAGCAGGTTACGTTTACTCATCAAGGTATAGCTGAGGTTCAGCTTGTTGAATTCATACTGATGAGGGCGGTTGTCATCGAGGTCTTTTCCGTCTTTTACCCAGTCGACGAACAAATCGTACAGCGGGCGATGTACTACAAATTCCAGTGTACATAATGAATGTGTTACGCCTTCGAAGAAGTCGCTCTGTCCGTGTGCAAAGTCATACATCGGATATGCTTTCCATTTATCTCCTGTACGGTGATGAGGCGTTTTGACAACACGGTAAATAATCGGGTCGCGGAAGTGCATGTTCGGATTTGCCATATCGATTTTGGCGCGAAGTACCATTTTACCTTCTTCTATTTCACCGTTGTTCATTTTTTCGAACAAGGCCAGGCTTTCTTCTATCGGGCGGTTACGGTATGGGCTTTCTACTCCGGGCTGTGTAGGAGTACCTTTTTGGGCAGCAATTTCTTCCGAAGTCTGTTCGTCAACATACGCCTTTCCTTCTTTGATGAGGCGAATAGCAAAGTCCCACAACTGCTGGAAGTAATCGGAAGCATAATATTCGTGTCCCCACTGGTAGCCCAGCCACTGTATGTCTTCTTTTATGGCTTCTACATATTCTACATCTTCTTTGGTAGGGTTGGTATCATCGAAGCGCAGATTGCATACACCTCCATATTTCTGGGCGATACCGAAGTCCATGCAGATGGCCTTAGCATGGCCAATGTGTAAATATCCGTTTGGTTCAGGCGGGAAGCGGGTTTGTATTCTTCCTCCGTTTTTTCCCTCCTTTAAATCTTTTTCTACAATTTGCTCAATAAAGTTCAGACTTTTCTTTTCAGAACTTTCCGTTACTTTCATTTCTGTCATAGCGTTTTCGTTTTACACTTTTGTTTGCAAAAATAATGATTCTTTCCTGAACTACCTATAAAAGGAAGATGATACTAACGGTTAAATTATAAAATAACTTCTGTAGGGGGCGAGAGGGGATAGAGTGACTATTCAAAAAAAGATGCTGTATGCAGGGAAAAAAATCACAGACTGTTCTGCGTGTAAACCAACAGACTATAAGAGCTTGGAAACGTGAAAAAGTACTGACAAAATCTGTTTTACAAGAAATTTCAGATAATTTGTAAAAAGTACTGAATAATAATATTGTATACAAAATGTAGAAAAACTCTTGTTGTCGTTCTGTTTTAAGAAATATTTCTTATATTTGATGTAGTCTGAAGGTATTTAATTGACTACAAATAGATTAAAAGAAACTCGCATGAGAATAGGCAACGGATAAGAAATTGGTAAAGTGCTTTGATACACTATATTTCTCATGCTGTCAAACAACTCTTATTTGTTTGCAAATATAATATTATTGCAGGTAAAAATCAAAAATAACGAGGTTTATTTTCATTTTTGCCTGCTGATATTTGTTCCGGATTGTCGGATGCGATATATTTGTAATTAGGATTCGTACCGTGTTCCAAGCGGTTCATAAGTAACGACTTGCGGAGCTTTGGCAACAAGGGGATGCGGCTCCGTTTTATAGAAATGACTTATGCAAACCGACTTATCCATTTACAACAGTCTTCGCCCTTCCTTTATAGAAGGCGTTCACGCCGTGAAGTTCAATTCTTTGTCGGCGGTCATATCGCGTTACCGGGATTATGCCCGCAGTTCCGAACAAATAAAAGCGTACTCGGGAGATTCTCTGCTGATGCGGGACATTGCCTCCTTGCTTGACGAAGCACCCCGTCCCATAACGGGGGAATACCAGGATTTCACCCCGTTCCTGCTTCTTCTGATGCTTTCGGAGGAGTTTCATGCCGTCCATTACGTCGAGCGTCTTGTAACGTGGTATTTCGGCTACTGTTGTGTCGATGAACTGCGGACGGTCTGCACCATTCTGTCCGAGTGTTCCTACCCGCATCACGACACGCTGCGGCTGCGGTTCAAGAATTACCTGCGTGAAGCCCGTAAGACATTGGGTATGCCCGTTGAATGTAACGCTGCTGTCATGCTGAAAATGCTCGACGCCTCTTATGAACATCTCACTCCCGCCGATGTCGGGGAGTTCGAGGAGCTGTTGCACCTGGGGGACGATTACGAGTTCATCTCCCGTGTCAAATCGAATTATCTTGCCTCGGATAACGTCACGGAACTCGCTGGGGTTTGCGGGTATTCCAGCACGATTACCTTCCGCCGGCGTTTCCAGCGGGTTTTCGGCTGCTCGGCCTCCTCGTGGTTGCGTCAGCGCCGTATCGAACGTATCGGGGAGTTGCTGCGGACGACACACTACACGTTGCAGGAAATAGCCTACATGTGCGGTTTCTCCGCCCAATCCCACTTTACGGACTTTTGCAAGCGGAATATGGGGAGCAATCCCACTTCCATCCGCCAGGAAGGCCGGATCTGACATTAAAATCGGCCTCGTGATAAAAAAACGAAGAGAAAGATAAAAATCGTAATCCGCCGGCTTTTCGATTCGCTAACTTTATGCGCGAAAGTAATAAGACGGATTATGATTGTATTTATAGAGAAATTAAACAGTGAAGTCCTGCGGAGTATCGAACGCATCGAATCGCGGGATACCGACGTGTTGAAAAAGTCGCTTGAAGCGTCACGTGTCCTGGGAGAAGCGTTCGACCGTTTGAAACAATATATCATCGGCTACCGTTTTCAAAACGATGACGAGGAAATAAAGTTCTTCAAAGAAATCAAACCTCGTCTTTTTTGCCGTCTGATCTATTACCGCAAGCTCTACAATATCGAGATGAACCGTCCGGTAGGAAGTATCGAGGCACAACGGGAGTACCTGGACGCCCATGTTCGGGCCATCAACGCGTACACGCAGAAACGCCTCGACTTTATCCGCTATTTCCGCAGCGGCGCTACACACCTGGACAGCCTCTATTTCCTGCGCGGGCAGACCGACACGGAGCAATACCTGGAAACCTTCTACTATGAACTCGACCCGCAGTTTTCGACAAACGCGGATTTCAAGGTGGCGAAAATCCTGGCCAACGATATGTTGTCGGTTTATCTTATGGGCGAATTGGAATCACTGGAGAGCACGAACCTCCGGAACATGGTTCTGCCATTGCCTGACGTGCGTCCGACATGGCAGGACTCGAAGACGGATCTGACGGAACTTATTTACCTGCTCGACAGTAAAGGCTGTTTCGGCAATGTGCCACTCACGCAACTTGCCAGCTACATTTCCAACGCTTTCAACGTACACCTCGACATGAACCTTTCGAGGACATTCTGCGATATGAAAATCCGAAACAACCCGACACCGTGGCTTGACAAGGCGAAAGAGGCCCTGCTTAAACGTATGCAGACGTGGAAGCGAAACAAGAAAAACGGCAATTCCGAGTAGAACATGAACCGGTAAAGCACTCTATTTCTTATAGAAGCACTGATAATCAGCGTTGTATATAACAAAAGAACCGAGGTCGGTTTTCCCCCGTAACTCTCGAAAGGAACTTTCCCGAACGCCCGTATTTGCACCCGTATAAGGAGCCGATACGGGTGTTCCGTTGTAGCCCCGTCCGGATTAGAACACCGTTAAGCGTTGAATCACAGTATGCTATCGCATTTCTGCCAATAAAAATACCGAGTACGGGCCGCGGATTTCGGTAAAAAACACTGCCTTCTTCACCGCATGAACCGTTGAGAATCAGTTCACTGCAAATTATCAAAAAAAAGTCGTACCGACCTCGTTTTAAGCTGTCCATATAAGCCCGACCTTTGTAACAGACTAAAAAACAAAGGAGTATGAAAATCATAGTGATCGGTTCGCGAGCCTATAACGAGCTTGTCGGGCGTATAGAGAAAATAGAGGCTGCAATCGCCTCTCTCCCTGAAAAGGGGCGTGCATGGAATAAGGAGTATATAAACGACGAATGGATGGACGGCGAGCAGGTCTGCCGTTACCTGGGCATCAGCGGGCGTACCCTTCAACGCCTCCGCTCGGATCACGTGATCACCTATTCGGCCATCAACCGGAAGCTGTATTATTCCCTCACGGAAATCCGCCGTGTGCTGAAGGAGCGTTCCGTGCGGCGCAAAAACCGACCAAAGGAGTAGGCCATGTTTCTGGATAAGGAATATTTCGACGGATGGATGCAGCGGCTCTCGGAACGGCTGGAACGTATTGAGAAGCTGTGCGCGGGGGACGTGGAGCAACCGCTTTCCATCCTGCCTGACGGGGAGCGTCTTCTGGACAATTACGACCTGTGCCGTATGCTCAATATCAGCAAGCGCACACTCCAGCGTTACCGCACCTCGGGAGAGCTGCCTTACGAGATGATCTATCACAAGACCTTCTACCGGGAATCGGACGTCCTGCGGTTCATCGAGCGTAACTTCAGTAATTTCCGCAAGCTGAAAAAGGATCGTCCTGCCGGTTCCGGTTAGGCCCTGTCCCGAGAGTCCGGCGTCATGGAAAAACGCGGAGATACATGGAATAAGGCACGACAAGGCGGTACAACCGTTCGATATTTGCCGTAAAATCAGTATGTTTGCACTTGGAAGCCTATATAATAATGAACAATGAAAGAAACAGATAAAATATATCCTGCCGACAAAGGGGAGGAAGAGCTACTGCATAACGTGCGCCATATCTTGCAGGAAGCGCGCGCGAAGGTGATACATCATGTCAATTCGACCCTCGTGAGGGCTTACTGGCAGGTAGGGAAATATATAGTGGAGTACGAGCAGCAGGGAACCGGCCGTGCCGGATATGGCAAGGCTGTCATCAACACCCTTTCCAGGCGGCTCGTGGCGGAGTTCGGAAACGGGTTCACGGCCACCAACCTGCGGTACATGAGGCAGTTTTACCAGTGCTACCCGAAATATCACACGCTGTGTGATAAATTGAGCTGGTCGCATTGCCGCACGCTTCTCAAGGTGTCGGGCGATGCCGCCCGTGATTTTTACCTGCACGAGTGCGTCAAGGAAAACTGGAGTGTCCGGCAGCTCGACCGCCAAATCAACACGCTTTTCTATGACCGCTTGCTGGCCAGCCGAGACAAGAAAGCCGTGAAAGAGGAGATTTCCCGTACCGAACCCGGGCGTGTCGAACCCAAAGAGATCATCCGCGACCCGTATATCCTGGAGTTTCTCGGTATCCCCCAGGGAGAGCATTTTCTGGAAACCGATCTGGAGCAACTGCTCATCAGCCGCTTGCAGCGCTTGATGCTCGAACTCGGGAAAGGCTTCGCCTTCGTCGCGCGACAGAAGCGTATCTCCTTCGACGACAAGCATTTCTACATCGACCTGGTCTTTTACAATTACCTGGCCCGCTGTTTCGTTTTAATAGACCTTAAATCCGGGGAGCTGACCCATCAGGATTTGGGGCAGATGCAGATGTATGTCAATTACTACACCCGTGAGTTGATGAATCCCGGGGATAACCCTCCGGTGGGTATCGTCCTCTGCGCGGAGAAAAACGACGCGGTCGTCCGTTATACGCTGCCCGAAGATGAAAAGCAGGTCTTCGCCGCCCAGTACATGACCTATCTTCCCACGCAGGAGGAGCTGCAAACACTCTTGCAGGAAGTGTGACAACAACGCTCATGGGCATATGAAAAAAGCCGACGGAAATCTGTACTTCCGTCGGCTTTTCGCTTACATCTTAATCCCTTTCTTTGCGGGGCCGTTCTCCGGCGGGCTGCCCACGCCCGCGATCACGATGCGCCCCCCGGAGGCGTCGGCAATCTGCCGCAGCCGGGAAGGAATACGGGCCGCCGTGTTGTCTTCCTTCGGGAGCTCTTCCGCCGTGTCATGCCGTTCCCGGCACACGTCGTTATCCTCCTCCGCCTCCTTTCCCTCGCTCTCTTCTATCGGTTTGAGGCTTTGCTGTATCCTGCGGTCTATTTCCGTCAGGTCAGTTTTCAGGGCCGTCAGTTCGGGCTCCTTGCGCCAGGAACTTTCCACCACTTCCCGCAGGACGGGAATATCTTTCTCCAGTTCCTCGTTCTTTTTCCGGAATTTTTCCAGTGTCGGCTCGATGGTCGCGAGCGCGTGGATGAAGTTCATCGCCGCCAGTCGCGGGTCGGAGGCGATATTCCCGTAGTTATACTGGTATAGATAATCCCCTTCACCCCGGACATAAAAACGGTTCTGCACCAGGTCGAGCCCGTCTTTCCCGGTCGTTTCGCTCTGGACGAGCAGTTCGAACCCGTAGAGGCTCCCGATGGGTTCGAGCCTGTCGAGCGTGCGTGCCGTTTCGGCGATACGGTTGAGCTGTTTCCCGATGAGCTTGGGGTCGGAGGTTTCCAGCCCGTTCAGTTTCACGGGATTGCGGTACGAGCCGTCCTCGTTGAACTCGACGCGGGCCTTGAAGTGTTCCAGATCCTTGCCGATACGCCGTATCAGGTCGTTGTTCTTCTCTATCTTCTCCGTGATCTGCTCCAGCTTGTAGCGGCTCGATGATTTGCCGCGCACGAATGCCTGGCGTTCGCTTTCGAGCGTGGCGATCTTCTTCTCCAGGCGGGCCTTGTCCAGCAGGTCTGTATTTCCCGAGAGGACGGCTACATACTCGGAAAAATTCATGCCGCTTTTCTCGTCGATGGCCCCCTCGTCGATGGTACGGCTTCCCATGTTGTTGGTCTTGAGCTGGCGGATGAACAGTTGCTTGTTGTGCAACAGCCCGAACTTGTAGGCGTCGAGCGACTTCTCGACGGCGTATAATATCACGTCCACCTTGTTGTCGGCATGGAGTTTGGCGATCTCGTTCCCGGTGCGTATTCCCCGCCCGTCGCGCTGCTCCAGGTCGCTGGGACGCCAGGGGCAGTCCAGGTGGTGTATCGCCACGCAGCGTTTCTGCGCGTTCACTCCCGTCCCGAGCATCTCGGTCGATCCGAAGAGTACGCGGATTTTTCCGGCGTTCATACCGGCGATCATCTCCTTGCGCGCTTTTTCCGAGGTCGCCTCCTGGATGAACCGCACCTCGCTTTGGGGTATGCCGTAATCCTCCGCGAGTTTACGCCGTATCTCGGAATAGACGTTCCACCCCGCTCCGGGTTTGTAGGTTCCCAGGTCGGAGAATACGAACTGCGTACCTTTGTACGCCTCGAAACGGCGGTAGTAACCGGCAATCATACGGGCGCAGTGGCTCGCCTTGTTGTCCACGTGGTCGCTGTATAGTTCGGGGTCTATCATACGCATATCGAGCGACATCTTGCGGGCGTAGTCTGTGGCAATGAGCATTTTCGCCTTTTCCTCCCGCTCCGAGAGCGGCAGGCGGCCCAGGAGCGTGGCATCGCCCGATTTGGCGAATTGCACCAGCCGTTCTATGAACTCCGTCTGCTGGGGTGTCGGCGGGATATTGTGCAATATCTCGTTCTTTTGCGGTCGGTCGATCCCTATATCCTCCGCCGAGCGGTAATCTGTAATCTCGGAGTAGAACATGGCCAGTTCGGGAACCTTGATGAAATATCGGAACCGTTCTTTCTGCACGACCTCGTTGGTCACGGAAAACTCGTAGTCGATGGTTTTCTTGGCAAATATGGCCGCCCAGGCATCGAAGGTGCGGATATTCTGACGCTCCAGTTCCTTCGGGCGCAGGTACTTGAAAAGCAGGTACAGTTCCGTGAGCGAGTTGGAGATGGTCGTTCCCGAGAGGAACGTCGCCCCCAGGTCGCGGCCCGTGCGCTGCTGTATGGTACGCAGCGCGAAAAGCATGTTGAGCGCCCGCTGCGACCCCTCGGGATTTCCGAGGCCCGCCACCCGGTCATGCCGGGTCGTGAAAGTCAGGTTCTTGAATTTGTGGCTCTCGTCCACGTAGAGGTGGTCGATACCCATGAGGCGGAAGTCCACGGCGTCGTCCTTGCGTGTTTCCAGCGCGTGCGCCACCTTCTGCAACTTGGCTTCCAGGTTGGCCTTGCGTTTCTGACACCCTTTCATCATGGCGCGGGAAACGTCCCTGCCTTGTGCTTTGAGCACTTCGAGGTTCTCCTCCACACAGTCCAGCTCGGCCTGCAATATCTCCTGCTGTATCTCCGGGGACTGGGGTATCATGCCGAACTGTTCGTGCGAGAGGATCACGGCGTCCCAGTCGTTGTTGCGTATCTCCCGGAAGATGCGCTCACGCTTCCGGGGCGTGAAATCCTCCTTGCCCGGGTAGAGGACTTTGGCCATCGGGTAAGCGGTGCAGAACGTCCGGGCTATTTCATGGATGTTGGCTTTCAGCCCGATAATCATGGGTTTATTGGCCAGCCCGAGGCGTTTCTTCTCGTAGGCCCCGCAGCACATGATGAGGGTCTTTCCGCCGCCCACCTCGTGGTCGATTATCCCGCCGCCGAGCAGTTTGTCCATCCATATCGCGTCCTTCTGGCTGTCATACAGATTGTCTATTCCCAGCCCCTTGAGGTCGAGGTCGGGGAATTCCTGGTGCGTCCCGTCGTACTTCGGGCGCACGTAACAGTTGAAAGTACGGTTATAGAGGTCTGTCAGGCGGTCTTTGAAGTCGGACGACTGCTCGCGCAGCCATTCGGGGAAAGCACCCCGGATCTCGTCTATCTTGCTGTTGGCGAGCTGTATGGCCTCCCCGTCACGCACTTTGACCTCCCGCCGTTCGCCGTCCATCCATTTGAGGACGGTCTTGGTGATGTCGGGCGAAGTGTTTTGCAGGGCGTGTTTCAAAAGGTGCAGGCCGTTGTACTTACGGGTCTGCGCGCTGACGGCATACTGCTCCGTGATCTTCACGTTCGTCGCTTCCGCCTTCACGCCGTACTCGTCCAGGTTAGAGGCGAAGGTGATCTTCACCTCCGTATCGAAGAGCGAGGAGGCGAAACGCTCGTAAATACCTTTTGGAATCCACCGTTCGCCCAGGTTGAAGTCCAGGTCGTCGAAAGCGATGGGTTTGGGTGTCGCCTCGCGCAGAGCCTCCAGCGATTCCCGGGCCGGGGCGTGGTCGGGATTCTCCCGCAGGAACGCCTCGATCCGTTCGGCTTTCCCGATGACATTGCCGGCGATGAACTTGTCGGCAACCTCGTAGCCGTCCGTTTCCGGGTTGTAATAGATACGTCCTTTCAGTTCCCCGAGTATTCCCTCCACGGTAGTTCCCGTGAGCGAGGCCATGTAGTGCGGTTCCACCCGGCCGTACTTGTTCAGGCTGGCCACAAGGGCCTCCGAAGCGTCGTCGGCGTGCGTGATCTCATCGGGATTGAAGGCCACGGGACGCTCGAAGATGTCGGCTTTGCGTGCCTTGCCGTCGATGTAACGCTCCAGCGACAGAATCTCCGTCCCCCGCGCGTCCATCTTGATCAGGTCGAGGTTGCGTTTGTCATTGAGCCGTCCGAAGCGTTCGGTGAAATTGTCGTAAAGCCGGTTGAGCATCTCCCGCAGGGCGGGGTTCGCCGTCAGCGTTTCCGCCTCGTTGTTATAAAGGTGGTAATAGGCATCGCGTATCTCGATATACATGGAGGCTTTCGTCCGTTGTGCAGGCGTGAGTTCCAGCGGGTGGAACATGGGTTGCAGGGATTCAGTCTCCCGCAGGTAGCCGACCCGGTTTTGTCCGTCCGTGACGAGTGTTCCCTCGCGGAAATAGGGGGCGACCTCCCCCTCGAACGGTCGGGGTTTCATATCCGCCTCCCGTATCTGCGGCATTTCTTTACCGGGTTCTTCCTCCTCCGGATTTTCCGGCGTGTCGAACAGGCCGCCCGTTCTCGGCGTACCGGCGGCTTGTTTCCGTTTGCCTTTCGGGGCTTCCGTCGGGGGGCGTACCGCCTGCCGTTCCCGCTGTTCCGGGGTTTCCTGCTGCCGGGCGCTTTGTCGGCGCAATTCCGCCCTCCGTTCCGGGGTAAGCGACATCATCATCTCGTAAAAGCCGTTGATCGGCGGGTTGTCCTCCCAGTTCAGGGAGGCATACAAGTCTTCGGGATCACGCTCCGGTGGCGTCGTTTTCGGCATTTCGCTCTTCTGTTCCTCCGGAGAGGAGGCCGGGGCGAATAATGAGGGTTGTCGGGGCGTCTTCCGCTTTGCTCCCCGGCGGCTGTTCCTTTTCTTGGATATACCGAGTTCTGCCTGCCGCCGCTCCTCGGCGCTGAAGCCGAACAGATCGTAGAGCGTCAGCAACGGTTCCTGCTGCACATTTACCGGTTCGGCAGCTTGGGTGGCAGGTACGGGAGCCGCCGTTTCCACCGTGTCGAAAAGCGACCCGGCGAAGCCCTCCCGCGGTTTCGGTTCCGTTATTCCGCCCACGTGCTGCACGGGAGTATCTGCCATGCCGAAATCTTCGGGTTTCGGCGGGTGCTGCTCCCACAAGCGATTCTCCCGCTCTTTCGACCAGGCCCCGAAGTCGGCCAGATCCTCCCCGGTCGGTTCTCCGGCGGGTGTGGCAGCAGAATCCGGTAACACTTGTCCGGGTTTGTTTTCGATTCGGGTAATCTCCCCGGTTTCGGTATCGACATGGTAGCCCTGTGCCGCCATTTCGGCGACGACGCGGCGTTTTTCCTCCTCTTCCCGCTGCTGCTGAAGGTTACGGGCATCGGCGATAATCTCCTTGACGATTTCTCCGGCAAGGCGGGGCTCGTGTCTTTCGGCACGCTGGCGTTCCGCCTGACGGGGACGGGACAATTCCCGCTCCGGTGTACCGGGTGTCTGTTCCGGAGCATGTTCCAGGCAATAACTCTCGTTGAAATGCCGGTTGAAATCCTCCGAGAGCATACGCCGCATCTCCCGGTCGATGCCGTCCACGCCCTCCGCGTGGGTGAACTCCATCGCCGGTTTGCCGTAGGGGTCTTTGCCTACTTTGGCCTCGGTATGGATCACCCTGTCGAACGACTGGAAAAGGTTGTTTATCCGGATGCCGTTCGACAGCTTGCGGGATTCGATGAAATCCCGCTGCCGTTCGGACAGTTCCCCCGTGGCGGCTTTCTTTTGCAGGATAACCAGGTCGCTGCCGACCTCCGTCCCCGCGTGTTCTGTAAAGAGGTTGTTCGGCAGCCGGATGGCCGATACGGGCTCGCAGCGGTTCATCAGCCACTCGCGCACGGGGCGTCCCTGCTCGGCGTTCAATACTCCCTGCGAGGTGATGAATGCCACCAGGCCGCCCTCGCGTACCATATCGACGGACTTCATGAAAAAATAGTTGTGTAGCGCCCGTGTGCCTTGCCGCCGCACGGGGTCGGTATGGGTGGAGAAGAACGGGTCGAAGAGCGCCACGTCCCCGAAAGGGATGTTGCTCACGGCCACGTCGTAGTAACCGGCGTATTTAGGTTCGATGCGCTCGAATCCCTGTACCCGCACCCGTTTTTCGGGGTGCAGGTGCTTCAGGATCAACCCCGTGGCGGGGTCTTTCTCGAAGCAGGTGATCTCCGCATAGGGGTCGTGGAAATCCACGGCATTGACGAAAACCCCCGTTCCCGCACTGGGGTCAAGAATACGTTGGGGGGCGATCCGCGTATCCCATATCGCCTCCACGATGGCGTCTGCCACTTTCGGGGGCGTGTAAAAAGCCGTCAGGACGGAGTTCTTGATCCCGTCCATGTAGCGCTTGTATTCCCGTTCGTCGGAAGTATTCGCCCTGATGACCTCGTGCAACTCGGCCACGAGCGTTGCCATGCCGTCCTTGTCCGGTTTCCCGGTGGGGTTTTCCAGCACTTCCTTGATGGCGCCGAAGCCGCTGTATGCGCCGAGTGTCCTTTCTTCTTCGGGAGTCGGCGCCCGCCGTTCCCTGTCGAGCGTGAAGGCCGTCTTCAGCGCGTCGATATTCTGGCGGAGGTGGGTTTTCTTATTGAATGCCATCTTCGAGAAGTATTTGGACGGTTCCCGTCAGTTCGGTATAGAACAGTTCATAGTCGGGCGTGTTGGCGAAGTCGTCCGTGAGGTCGTACTTCTCCAGCACCCCGCGGCAGAGGGGCAGCAGGCGTAGAGCCGCCTGCCGGGCGGTATCCTCGGGAATCTCCGCCTCGAATTCCCTCCAGAGGATGTTTACCAGCGTGTTGTAGGGTGAAAAGTGCAATCCGCGGTAGAGTTCCTCGCGGGCAATTTCTTCGGCCTCGATGTGGTTACAGCCCGAACGGATCGCCTCGCTGTACGCTTGGGCGGCGCTGTCGGCCCGCTCGGCGATGAATTCACCTTCGGCGATGAGTTCCGGGTGGCTGTCCTTGAGGTAGGATAGTAACGAAAGTCCGTAATAGGACAATTCCCCCGTGGGGGTATGGTGTTGCTTGTCTGGCATGATAAGAATTTTTAGTGGTCGTTGATAATCGGGGAAGAGAAAGGCGCCCCGGGTTCCCACCCGAAGCGCCGACCACTGAAAAAATCCTTATCAAACAAGCGTATCTCGTTATGACAGGTCTTTTCCAGTGGCAAAGGTAACGATTATTTCCGTTTGTTCCTCTTTCCCTGCCTGGGAGTATCGCGCGGCTCGAAAACGAACGAGGTCTTGAACTGGTCATCGAGCGTGAGGGCCGCGTCGAACGTCCCGCCGCCGTTTTTGACGAATCCCCGGATCGTGCCGGTTTTGCCTTTGGTCAGCAGTTCCGCGAGCTGCTTGTCGGTCAGCTCCTTGCGGGCCACGGTTCTCCATACGGTCAGGCCGCAATCGGGATTCTGACACTTGGCGAGTTTGGGATAGAACACCACGGGCCTGCCGCAACGCGGGCAGGCTGTGTCACTCTCCGCGCCGTCGATTCTTGCTTCCAGCAGTTCTTTGGCGATTTGCGAGGCGAAGACCTCGATACCGCGATGGAACGTCGGGGCGTCCATCTCCCCGGTGGCGATCTTCGAGAGGGCCAGTTCCCAGCCGCCCGTCATGGCGACATCGGCGATCTTCTTGTCCCTGACCACGGCATACACGGCCAGTCCCTTGTCCGTGGGTACAAGCGACTTTTTCTCTCGCCTGACATACTCGCGGGCAAAGAGCGTTTCGATGATGGCGGCACGGGTGGCGGGCGTGCCGATGCCGGCATCCTTCATCGCCTCGCGTTCGGCCTCGTCGGACAGTTCGCGTCCGGCGGTTTCCATCGCCGCCAGCAGACTCGATTCCGTGTGAAGGGGGCGCGGCCGGGTCTGTTTCTGTTCCGTGACGCATCCTTTGACGGGCAGCTCGTCGTCTTGCACGATGTCGGGAAGGAGGGTCATGTCCTCCTCTTTCTCCTCGACAGGTTCATTCAGGACGGCCCGCCAGCCCGTCTTGACCATGATACTGCCGCGGGCCGTGAAATCATGCCCCGCGCTTTGCAGGGTAAGGGAAGTGTTTTCTTTCACGCAGGCCCCGGAAAAGGTTTCGAGCATCCGCCCCGCGACCATCTCATAGATGATGCGGTGGTCGGCATCCAGTTCGGAAGGGAGGTTCTCGGTGGGAAGCAGCGCGTGGTGGTCGGCGATCTTTTCGTTGTCCACGCTTCGGCGGGAGAGAGATGCGGTATCCATCCTGCCCGCGTATTCCGCGAAACGGGGATAGCGTGTCATGTTCCCGATGAGTGCCGGAATCTCCTCGGCCACATCTTCCGATATATAGCGTGAGCCGGTACGGGGATAAGTGATGAACTTCTTCTCGTAAAGCGACTGGGCGATGTCGAGCGTTTTTTCTGCCGAAAAACCATACCGGCTGTTGGCCTCTTTCTGGAGTGTCGTCAGGTCGTACAAGAGAGGCGGCTGTTCCCTGGCCTCCTTGCGCTCCACGTTCACGACGCGTACCGTTCGGGCGCCGATAACCTCGGCGCGGGCTGCTTCCGCCTTCTCCCTGCCGTCGAATTTCTCCGTGGAGAGGACGGTGAACTCCGTGCCCTCCTTTGCCGTGGAGAGCTTCAGCCGGAAATAGGTGGCGGGCTTGAACGCCTTGTTCTCCAGGTAACGGGAGCAGATGATCGCCAGCGTGGGGGTCTGCACCCGTCCGAGCGACCAGACGCCCCGCCCGGCAGCCACGGCAAGCGCTTGCGAGGCGTTGATACCGACGATCCAGTCGGCTTCGCTGCGGGCTTTGGCCGAGAGGTAGAGGTTGTCGTATTCGTTGCCGGGGCGGAGGTGTTGTAACCCCTCGCGGATGGCCCGGTCGGTCAGGCTGCTGATCCATAACCGCACGAAAGGGGTGCGGCATTCCAGGTAAGAGTAGATGTAGCGGAAGATCAGCTCCCCTTCACGCCCCGCGTCGGTCGCGACGATGATGCGCTCGGCCATGCCGAACAATTCCCGGAGAATACCGAGCTGCTTCACGACACCCGGGTCGGCCTTATACTCTTTACCCTCCCGAACCTGCCGGGGCAGGAGGATGAACGATGATGGCAGGATAGGCAGGTTTTCCCGGCGGAAACCCGCGATGCCGTACTGTTGGGGCATTGCCAGCCCGACCAGGTGGCCGAAGGCCCAGGTTACGGCGTAGCCGTTTCCCTCGATAAAACCGTCTTTACGGTTCGTGGCTCCCACGATGGCGGCGATCTCACGCGCCACCGAGGGCTTTTCTGCGATAATTACTTGCATGATGATTCGGATTTTTCAGTGGTTGTTTTCTTGTAGTTCTTCTTCTTTCTCTTTTTCCGGACGGGCGATCAGCCGGCGGTCGTAATAGACATGGTTGCCGTTCCCGTCGTAATACTGCCGTCCGTCGTCCGCCTCCTCCGGGGGGCTGCGTTTACCCGGCCGGAGGTACAAGGCGGCCAGCGCCGCGATCAGGAGCGGCATGGCTCCGGCCTGCATGTAGAACCATTTCATACGTTATACCTTGACACCTTTGGAGTTGCTCTTTTTGCTGCTGCGGTAATTTTTCTTCTGCGTCGGGGTGGCTTCCTGCTGTCCCTGCTTGAGCGGCTCTTTCACACCTTTGACCGCTTCGACGGTCTTGCCCTCGGAATTGACGGCGACCTGGGTACGGCTTTCAACGGCGGGTTTGACCTCCGCTCCCTGCCGTTTCGCACGGTCGGGATTCCAGCGGAAGAAGTCCATCTTGTTACGCTCGAAGTTGGGCTTGACCCAGGCGTTGAACGGCTCACCCTGCCCGTCCTTGACCATGCCCTTGATGTAGAAAGCCTTGACATCCGCCCGCTTGGAGGGATCATTCACCGCTTCCGTCCACTGGTCATAAGCCTCTTTGGGCACGGAGGCTTTGAGGATTGTCCGGTGAATCGTGAGCGTGGGCTGTCGTTCGGAGGCCGTAGTTTCCTGCCGTCCGTTTTTCTCGGCGGCCTTCTGACGGTAAATCTCCTTGTTCTCCTGGGCGTAGCGGTTGCGATCCAAACCGTCGTAGGTAAAGGAATAGTTACGTTCGGCCGCGTCGATTTGGATATAGGCATCCCGCTTATAACCCGCGCGGGTGGTATATCCTTCGAGCAACACCTTGCCGCCGCCGTAGAAATCCATCTGCTTGCCTTCCGAGAGGTCGGCCTCCTTGATGCGGGCACGTTTTTCGAGTAACGAAACGGGCATGGGTTCCAGCGTGTTCGTCCATTTGTCTATCGACACGTAGCAGGGCGTGAGCTTGCCCGGCTCCAGCTCCAGGTCGATCACTTTCCCGGCGTGGCGGGTGTTCATCAGGTTCGTTTTCGCCTCCTCGTCGAGCAGCACCCCGTGGAAGGGGGCGTCGAGGTCGGGCCGTTCCTGCCAGTAATGCGGCACGACGCGCAGCGAGCCGTCCGCCTGCTCTTCGAGCGACACGCGCCCTTTGGTGGAAACACGCATCCCGTTCTCCAGTTCGGGGTTCATCTCCACCAGCCCGTTGGATTTATGTCCGTAAGACATGGCTTTCAGGTGCGGCTCGATGTCCTCCATGCGGATACCTTTCTTCTCCATATCCGCCAGGTCTATCTTCGTGACGTCCAGCGGCTCGAACTGCCGCTGCTCCTGCGTCTGAAGCCGTTCGGAGGGGTCGATACGGTAATTTTCCAGAATCTCCGGGTCGAAGTCGATGCGGATAAGTTTGTTCAGGGCATTCTCCGTCATGACGAAGATACCCGTGTGGACGGGGTTCTGGGCCTGTTCCATGAACTTTTTGAAGAAGGCTTCGAGGGCTGAATCCTGCGTGTTCACGTTCAGCAGGCTCGCCACATTCTGATCCGTGGGGTCGGCGGTCTGGATATTGCCGTCCCGATCCACGCCGGTAACGGCTTGCAGTCGTCCGTCGTCGGCATTCTGAACGAGCATGACTTGTTTAGCGTCGTTCTTTACGTTTTCGTCCATAATTACGAGTGTTTTTAGTTAGCACCAATAGCGATGCGGGAACGAAAGTAAGGGGAACCGGCTGAACGTAAAAGAGTTGGAAAGGCTATGGAAGCATCGGGCACAGAAGTGGCCGCTTGTGGCGCAGGGCAGAGGAAATCGGAGAAACGGAGTGCCGGGAAGGACGGATTTGGCAGAGGGTATTTTCGTGGCTCCTCACCTTATTGTCAGGTAGTCGGGATCTATTGTTAAATGTCAATAAAGCGCATGGATAACCCGTGTTTTTTTATAAATTTGCGAAAACGGGTTTCAATATCCGACAAAACGTGAGGCATGGAAATATATACCCCAAAAACCAAGATCAAACTTTCTCCGGTGATAAGAAACGGGAGAGAATTTGTCGAAGTGACTTTCGGTAATGACAATGACATCCGCTTGTCGCTGTCGAAGGAAGAAAACGTACTGCTTGTCGGCGGCAGGGCTTATCTGCCGGCAGAAGATTTCGTGCTTGCCGAGTTCTTCGACCGCTATGTGAAAATGGCGTTTATAGACTATTCTGCCATCAAGGAAACCGCCCCCCGTAAAGAGGAAGACAAACGGCCGCCACTGCCGGAAGGCTATCTGGAAAAACTTCAGCAAGTGCGTTACAGTGACCATACCGTAAGGGTATATACCTCCTATTTCCGCGATTTCCAACAGCATTTCGAGGGGCGTAAGATTGAAACGGTTACCCCCGGCGAGATAAACGACTACCTGCTGTATCTCATCCACGAGAAAAACATATCCTCCTGCCAGCAAAACCAGCGTATCAACGCCATCAAGTTCTATTACGAGAAAGTTCTCGGTCAGGAACGGCGGTGTTACAAGGTGAACCGTGCCAAACGGGAGAAGACGCTGCCCGACGTGTTGAGCAAGGAGGAAATAAAGAAGATACTCGACGCGACGGTGACAGACCTGCGCTTCTTCTGCATGTTCTCCATACTCTATTCCGCAGGATTGCGCATCAGCGAACTGCTGGAACTGAAACCCGGCGACATCAACGAATCCCGCTCCCTGATACGGGTGCGGCAGGGTAAAGGAAAAAAAGACCGCTACACCCTGCTATCAAAACCGTTGATGAAAAAGCTGACGGAATATAACAGACTATACAAACCGAAAGTGTGGCTTTTTGAACACAGACCGGGCGAACCTTTCACCGAGAGTATCGTGTCGAAACGGCTGAAGGCAGCGGCCCGGGAAGCGGGAATCACGAAACGGATTTATCCGCACCTGCTGCGCCATTCGTTCGCCACCCACTTGCTGGAGCAAGGAACCGACATCAAGATTGTGAAAGAGCTTATGGGACATAACAACATCAAGACAACGGAAAGGTATGTCCACATAGCCGACACTTTCAAAAGCAATATCAAAAGCCCGTTGGACGATCTGTTGATGGAGGAAGACGAGGTCTGATACTTAAAGAAAATAACAGCCAAATCGGCTGATAGTATAACGTTAGCATCGAAGAATAAATTGAAATGTAATGAAAAAGATATTTAGTACAGCACCAGATGGTAATGAAATGGCCGATATGGCAAATGCACGCTACTTTAATTTGGCTATAAAACAAATTGAAGAAAATGCAGAATGGTTAAAAACAGCCAACAAACCAACACAAGCTCTTTTAGCACACATTGAAATACTAATTATGCTTGCAAAAAGATTTCCAATCGATGCAAATTTGAGTATCAAAAAAGACAAAGTTCAAGAATGGAAAAAGACGTTTAATGACTGGTTTGAGCGTGTGGGAAATAAAATTCCTACCAAATTCAGGGACGGTATAAAAGCCAATGGTGATGAACTATTTAAAGAATTGGAACAATATGGACACTAAAGATTTTGAAATGAAAATTCAACCTTTCTTTTGGGTTGATCATGAATCGACAGCTTCAGTATGTCTGAATGTTGGAGAATACAAAGCTGAAATCTTCGAAGCAAGAGAGGACGAGGGCTTTGAGGGGAACGGCTATGACTGGGAGTCCTTAGCTCGTGTCTTTGTGGAAGAACAAGTACCAGAATTATCGGATAAAATTGATTTTGATTCTGAAAGTAGTATGTTTTGTGCCTACTCAAAAGATAAAGAGGCATTGAAAAGCTTTATTCTACAATTCAAGGAAGCGTGTGAAAACCATGTATTGATTATGGATTTGTTTTTTCGTGCTGAACTTGATTAAGAAACGATGCTAACAAACACCTGTGCCGCCTAATGGCGGCAAGCTGCAAACCATTAGTGGTCACAAAAAAGAAATATATGGAACAAATAAATCTTCAACAAGCAGAATTTAGAAACGAAAGTGAACTAAAGTCATATTTAGTTTCTTTGGTATTGGGATATGCCAGTACCATGAATCGGATAGAAACGGAGATATTCTTGAAACAAGAAGCCGGCGGAATATCAACATCTGATTTGTTTGAAGAGTACGAACAGAAATACTTACCCGTCTTTACGGCTTATTGTTCAGACAAGAAGAGAGTCTACGGTGGACGAGCCGGTTCTTTCGGTTGTCCAACTAAATTTGACGGAATAGAAAAATGCATTGAAGCTAATGTTGTGTTCAAAAATAGTAACCGTGCAGAAGTCTATTTCAAAACAGAGAATGATTTTGATGCAAAATATTTATTTGTTTTAGTCCGCAAAAAAGGTCTTTGGAGAATAGACAATGCGAAAGAACGCTGGTTCAATGGTTCATGGCGCAATATTATTCTATAAATAGACCACTAACAAGCGGATTAATCTCCCCGAAGGTCGATTATCCGCCAGACATTACCGATAAGAATGAATACGAAAGAACTTATTAGAAAATTGGAGCAAATGACAGAGCTATCGGAAAGTAGGAATGAGTTTTATAAGAAACTAATACATTCCTTCCAGAATGATGCTGATCCACAAATCTATGATAAGATATATTCTAATCTTTGCGGATTATTAGCGCATGGAGATTTGAATAATAAAGAATATGACTTACTGAAAGAAGTTTTATATGAATTAGAAAGGATATAAGAATTAAAAGAATGTATCAGTAACATGCACCTCAATCGCCCATAAAGGTCGATTAGCTGCCAGACATTATCGACCTAAAAAACAAAATGATTATTAAAATAAAGGACATAAATAGCAATATAACTTTTGAGTTGTTGGTTGAATCTAATATTTTAATCAATGACTTGCATAAGTGTATAAGAAAAGTCCATAATCAATATTTAGGCAATAATGGTATTGATGTCATTAGAATAAATGGTTCACTACATATCTTGTTATACTTCGTATCACTTGATAAATATGTAGAAATGAATTATGGGAATAAGCCATTGAATTTTATTATTGATGAATACAATCATAATCAGTGGCGAAAAGAAACGTTTAATTTTCTTTCTTTTGAACATTTCAATTCAACTGAAGATTATGCAAAGGAACTCTATACCGGTTATGATTGCAGTTTTGTTGAAATGGGTAAAGATGGATGGTATGAAATATATGAATTATGCAATGTACCTAACGAAAAAGCAAGAGAATGGAAAATTGAATATTTAGAAAAGAAGGTCGATAACAAACAGCAAACCGACTGAACAAGGCGGAACGCTGCCGGACATTATCAACAAATTAATAAATTACAATTATGGACTTTATAAACAAACTTTTAGACGAAAATTACGATTGGGGTGATAAACGTATTGATGAAGACGTTTACGATGAACTGAGTGCTGAACTCATCATTGATTACTTAAAGAAACATGATTCAGAAATTCGCCAAATGCTGGCTCTAAGCTGGAATTTTGATAATCCTAAGAAAGTTATCCAATGGATTGTCGAGCAGCCCGATACAGACAAAGGAACATGCCTGCTACTTTATTGGCGGATGGCTCCAGATTTCAGCAAACAGTTTGTAAACCGTGAGGAATGTGAAAATACTCATAGTTGGTATCTTGAAGATTATGACATCATCCAAACAATTGAACAGAATTACACAGCAGGATTTTACAGGAACCAACGCTACGCTTTCAATCCTTGTCATGATTCGTATCAAGATGGATATGACTGGACTGCAAGTTTGAATCCTTCGGAATTTAAGATTCCCATTCCCCAAGAAATGTTTACTGCTTTAGATGGTATTGCATTGGATGTGCCTTCTTGGGAAGAAGGTATCCCTGAAGACTTGCAACCTGCAATGGATCGTTTGGCTGATTTAGTAGATGAATAATATGTTGATAACAAGCACCTATTCCACCTAACGGTGGCAAGCTGCAACCCATTATCGTCATAAAAAAAATGAAGTAAGATGGATGAAATAATTGCACATATAGAAGAACTGTCAAAATTATCTCCATACATAAAATTGTATCGTAATTTTGATCCTAAAATTATATTAAAACATATAGGGAAAATTACAGGAGAGATTGACAGACAATATGTCGATTTTTTATTGAAGACAAATGGTGCTTCAATATTAGATTATTGTTTCTTGGGATTAAAGAACCATAATTTGGGAATGAACATCTATGATAACATGAGAGAATTATGGTTTTTAGACTGTTCTTTGGCTATGCGTTTTTGGGGTATATGCGGAACAAGCAGTGGCGAAAACTTTGGCTATCTTGATAAAGTGGACAGCTCCGGAAATCATTATATCGGTTACTATTCAACAAACGAACCAGAGCATGTGTATCTTGTTGCATCTTCTTTCAAAATATTCATGAATAAGTTTCTGCAACAAGTAGAATCAACATTAACCATTGACAAAAAGGCTATTTATATAGATAATAATGATTGGTTTCTTAACCCTCAAAAACTTATTATAAATGACATTGAAATGGACCAGTACTTACAAAGTCAAGGAACATCAGAATATAAATTGTATGACAGGAAATTTAAATAAACAAAATGGTGACGATAACAAACAGCAAACCGACTAAAAGCGGAACGCTGCCAAACATTAGCATCGAAGAATAAATTGAAATGTAATGAAAAAGATATTTAGTACAGCACCAGATGGCAATGATAATGCACAATTTGTAGGAGTAGAATATATAAAATTCTCTATTTCTCAGATTGAAGATGTTTGTGATTGGATGAGGAAAAACGATGAAATCGCTCAACCATTATTAGCAAATATAGATTTGTTATTAACTATAACGAGAAAATATTCCGTAGATGCAAATCTATTAATCGAGAAAGACAAAGTAAAAGAATGAAAAAAAGTTTTCAACGATTGGTTTGAGCGTGTTGGTAATAAAATTCCTGCCAAATTCAGGAACGGTATAAAAGCCAATGGTGATGAACTATTTAAAGAGTTAGAACAATATGGGTACTAATGATTTTAGAAAGTATAATCTGGATGTAAAACTTAAAACAAATAAAAAATGAAAATATTTAGTACTGCACCCGATGGTAATGAAATGGCTGATATGGCAAATGCACGCTACTTTAATTTGGCTATAAAACAAATTGAAGAAAATGCAGAATGGTTGAAAACAGCCAACAAACCAACACAAGCTCTTTTAGCACACATTGAAATACTAATTATGCTTGCAAAAAGATTTCCAATTGATGCAAATTTGAGTATCAAAAAAGAGAAAGTTCAGGAATGGAAGAAAGTTTTCAACGATTGGTTTGAACGCTGCGGCAATAAAATTCCTGTCAAATTCAGAGAGGGTATTAAAGCAAATGGAGATGAACTTTTTAAAGAATTAGAACAATATGGACACTAATAATTTTGAACAAAAAATAATTCAACCTTTCTTTTGGGTCGAGCATGGATCGACATATTCAGTATGTCTGAATGTTGGAGAATACAAAGCTGAAATCTTCGAAGCAAGAGAGGACGAGGGCTTTGAGGGGAACGGCTATGACTGGGAGTCCTTAGCTCGTGTCTTTGTGGAAGAACAAGTACCAGAATTATCGGATAAAATTGATTTTGATTCTGAAGGTAGTATGTTTTGTGCCTACTCAAAAGATAAAGAGGCATTGAAAAGCTTTATTCTACAATTCAAGGAAGCGTGTGAAAACCATGTATTGATTATGGATTTGTTTTCTCGTGCTGAACTTGATTAAGAAACGATGCTAACAAACACCTGTGCCGCCTAATGGCGGCAAGCTGCAAACCATTACCCACGTAGTAAAGATATGTTTAGAACACAAATTGAAATATTTACTCCTCGCAGTTTTGGAAGAATTCCAAGACATCCCGAAGATGGTTACATGGCTGAAGATGTAACTGAATCCATAATTCATCAAATAAGCGAGGAAAAACTTATCAAGAGAGTTCAAATAAGCGATTATATTCCTAATACTGTTCTCGAAAAATTGAATCGCTTATTTATATTACGTCCTGATATTTCTTTTCGTGTATATGGAGGGGCTGACAAAAAATTTGGATATGGAGATGATTTCAATGGTTGGAATCTGGATTTCCTGCGATTTGTTCCTGATGTACAAAATATCGTAATAGGCGATTTTGAATATAAGAATACTGGCTTATCTATTCTTTCAAGTTTGTCAAATCTAAAATCATTGACATTAGATATTTATGATTTAAGGGATTTTTCTTTTGTCAATACTTTGCCAAGCCAGTTGGAACATTTACATATAGATGCGGATTTGAAGAGTGGAAAGCCTGTGTTTGATTGCCAATGGCTTTTGCGCTTGAAAAATCTCCAATCCTTATTCCTTGGGAAATTAGATAAGAATCTTGAAGCTATCGTAGGTTTAAGTCAGTTGAGAAAGTTAGAATTAAGAGCTGTCAAAAATAAGGATTTGTCTTTCTTAAAACAAATGCTTATCAAGGACTTGTCTATTCTGTGGTGTGACAGTTCAAAAATAGACTTGACTGTTTTGAGTGATTTTAGAACTTTGCGCCAACTGAAACTTTTTAGAATATCCAAATTGGATGATATTTCATTCGTCAGTACACTCACAGGACTTGAAAAACTCGAATTGATTTGGTTAGCTAATATTACTAAGATACCCAACTTAGCCAATCTAAACAACTTAGCTGAAGTCTGTATTGATACGTTAAATAAGTTGGTTGATATTACAAGCCTTGTAAATGCTCCAAAATTGAGAAAAGTAAAGATGTTAAGCGTTAAAAGTATGACAAAAGAATCTGTATATGCAGTGTTGGATAATCTGAATGTGGAAGAATTACTCTGTTTTGGAGGAAAAGCAGAAATAAGCGATATACATATAAATCGAAAAAATAAAGAATAAATACGTGGGTAACAAGCGGATAAATCTCTCCGAAAAATTGATTATCCACCGGACATTAGTGATTATGAATCAAAAAAAGGAAATATTAGAAAAATTGGCTTTCATAAGACGCCATAAAGAATTTGCATCTTTTGGAGTAAAGGAACAAGAGGTATCTTATAATCCTTGTCTATCTGAAGAAGATATTAAGGAGTTTGAGCATAAACATTGTATAACTCTTCCTGATGATTACAGAACTTTTATTTCTGAAATAGGAAATGGAGGTTTTGGACCGGGATATGGATTATTGCCTCTTGATAAAGCTATTGTTGATTTCAAATTAAGAGACAAACCTAATATTTCCTTGAATGAAAAATTCCCATATCAAGATAGTTGGAATGAAGAATGGATAACCTCCTTTAATTGGAACGAGGGATACCCGGAAACGGAAATTGTTAATGCGTATATTAGTACCGCACATATTGCAGGCTGTCTGCAAATAAGTCATTTCGGACATGGATGTACATTTCTATTGGTGGTGAATGGAAATGAAAAAGGACATATTTGGTTTGATGGACGAGCTGATTATAGTGGACTTGTACCGAAATTAAAAGATGGGCAAAGAATATCATTTATAGAATGGTATGTAACCTTTCTTGATATGGAAATTGAGAACATAAATGAATCACTAACAAACAGCACTACCGCTTAAAGCAGAACGCTGACAAACATTATCTGCCCATAAAAAGAATGAATATGAAGATAGAATTAGAAAATTGTCAAAAAAGTCTTACTCTCAAAGATTTTGAAGAAGTTGAGAGCAAGTTGGGTCATGTTTTGCCGGAAAGACTGAAAGAGTTCTATTTGCAATATAATGGAGGAGAACCTAAACAGCAAACCATCTCCATAAACAAATATTACGAAGTGGAAATTAGAATTTTCCAACCGTTCAAATATAATAAGAGTTTTAAAAATGCTCTTTTTCATACTGTTGAAGGAGAAACCTTGGAGCATCGTAGTTCTAATTCGATTTCTGACAATATTCTGCTATTTGCCAGTGGACATAACAATTTGAGAAATATTGGTGTAATTGCAATCAATATAAAAAACAGAGCTGTATATTTTTATAAAATTATTGGTTTTGTAAAAAATAGCGATGCATTTATTTTTGATGAACCTCAATTGATAGCGGATTCAATAGATGATTTTTTCAATAATCTCGTTGCTTTCCCAAAAATCGAAGAGGAACAACAAACGGAGATTATAGAAATAGAAGGTGTAATGCCTGAACTTTCGGACTGTTCGGCTTCGCTAACAAAAGAAGATATAAAGAATTTTGAGGTTGAGTTGAATGTAAAGATTCCGGCAGGCATGAAGAACTTTTACCTCAAGTTCAACGGTGGTATGCCATCACCATATTGTTTTCAACCGCAGGACGAGGATTTGGATCGGGTGGAGATAAATGCGTTCTTTCCGATAAAGGAACGCACCAATGCTTTTGAAACAATTGAAGTCATAGCCAAAGATATATGGAGTAGGAATTTAATGCCATGCAATCTGTTGCCTTTTGCTATGGATTCGGGTGGAAACTATTATGCGTTGAACTTGAAGAATAAAAAGATTTACTATTACGTGACTGACGAGTGGGACGAAAACGCTTCAAGAGAATACAACTTTGAAACAAATACTCGTTACATCGCCCAGTCATTCAATTACTTTATAAATCATTTCATCGAAGAAGAGGAATAAAGCGGGCAGATAACAAGCGGATCAATCTCCTTTAATGATGATTATCCACCGAACATTACCAGCAAAAAAGAAAAATAAAATGAAAAAGGAAAAGAAATTTTTTATACCAGCAAATAACATAAAAGATCTCCTTACAGATTGGAATGAAGCAGGAGGATGTTTTGCAAGCGATAGAATAACAGTCGATGGTCTTCCCGTAGGATATATGTATCGAGAAATCCCAGATGGTGAAAGTCCTTTTGGCGAGTATGACAGCGGATGGAGATTTTTTGCTGGTGATGAGGATGATGAGTATGCAAATAATCCTGAAAATTTAGACATTTATAGTCTAAATACAATTTGTAATTACTCGCCAGATATTATACCGCTTCTTCACGCTCCATACGGTACCGCATACGGCAGAGATGAAAATGGAATGTTTCAAGAAGAATCTTTGGAATCTTTAGAAGAATAATGCTGGTAACATGCGGATTAATCTCCCTTAAAGGTCGATTATCCGCCGAACATTATACACGTCATGAGCCAAATGATACTATTCACATATAAAAAGCCTAATAATCTATTCTTTGGAATAGAAAATAATTTGTATTTTAAAGAATATGCAAAAGTTCTTTTTCATACAAATTGTACTGATGGGATATATACTATTCCCAATTTTGATAGTCTGTGTGTCTGTGCGCAGAAAAGTATAGGTAATGGAATATCTATCAACCAAACAGAATTATTCAAAGTTCTTCAATGGATTCAAAATGAAGAAATATATATGTGGTATGGAGCAGAGTGTGATGATTTGGATTGTATTGAAAATTTTGAAACATTAATCAATGCTATAAGTAATGGATTATTAACTTCCTCTGGGGAACTATATATCCATTATAAGAAATCTAATAAAAAATAACGTGTATAACAAGCGTATCAATCGCTCTTGAAAGGGCGATTATCCACCGAACATTAGCATCATATAAAATTGAAATTATGAAAGAATTAGAATTAAGAAAACCATATCGTTTACAAGAAATTATCGAAATAGTTTCTAAAAATATAGCTAATAATGGCTTCACTGACTCTAACTATTGCTTATACTCCAATGAGGGTACAGCCCAATTGAATCAATTATGCTATTTGGAACTATATCCTACGATAGATGATAATGATGAGGAAGTATATCCAGATTTTGTAAGAGATAAGTCTTTGGATTTATTTTACTACGGGCAACAATTTGAAGATGTATTGATGTCCGTATTTGATCAAAAAGAAACTGCATCAATTAATGACTATATTGATGCGTTGAACTATTATATGGAAAATGATACGTTTATGGATTTCTGATGATGCTAACAAACAGCAAACCGACTGAATAAGCGGAACGCTGCCAAACATTAGCAATCAACGAAATAAATATAAAACAATGAGTGAAATTAAAGAATACCGTCCAATTAACGAGGACGAACGAATTGAAATAGATCAGCTTGCAGCTAAAGGCTTAGTCCTTATTGGCTTGCAGGAAAGTGCTGAATCCTCTGTCATCCTTGATGGCATAAAGAACTATCTCAATAATTTTGAAAGTTCAGATGACGAGGAAATTACTGATAGAGCTTATGAGTTAGGTTCCCTGTTAGGAAACACTATCCAAAAGCACTATGGATGGAACTGGTTTTGTGTAGAGGAAAATACAGATGATTCTTTTCATTGTGTTGCCTCTAATAAAGAACGAGCCTGCTGCGCCTGTCATGAATATATATACTCCATATTGACAAAACAGCATTCCAATAATGTAAAGTTGCTGTTCAATATGATAAATAAAGATTATCCAAAAGAATGGCATTTCATGTTGCTTTCTTAAACGATTGCTAACAAACAGCAAGCCGACTGAATAAGCGGAACGCTGCCAAACATTACCGATAATAATAAAAACAAAGAAAATATGAACGAACGATATGCCAAATGTATTCCATTCGATAAGAATGTAAAAGGCAGGATTGGTGGCAATCCACCTAAATGTATAGAAGGACAAATCCCTTGCGATTATAAATTCTATGCAACACTGGTACATCCTGAAAAGGAGAACATCATGCTTTCTATCATCATTCACCAAGATTATGACACTCTTATTGACAACAACATATATCCCTCAATAGCAGTCAAAGTAATAGAACATGAATTTTCCGAAATTGGCAATTGTGCAGAAAAGCGAAACGCCAGCTTAGACATGTGTTCTATCAGTGAATATTCAGAAGATAAGGATAGTGAAAATATACTTGTAAAAATAGGTGGTGAACCTTCCCTTATCCAAGATGAAGAAAGCTATTATAAAGAATTAGAGAAACATGGTTTTTCTTTTTTCTTATCAATAGACGAGGACGGATATAGTGAAGATGTTACTATTGGCAGTTATCCTTTCGGATATGGAGCTTTGTATTTGTATAAGCGCTGTACAACCAATGAAATAATCGCAGGATTTTGGCAATGTTCGTAAAAATATATCGGTAACATGCACCTGTTCCGCCTAACGGCGGCAAGCTGCAAACCATTAGTCGCTTGAAAAATAAAAAAAGAAAATGAGCAAGATAATGATATGGGTCGGTCAATTCGATTCCGAAGCTGACTTTGAGAAATATATGGATCAATCGGCTTTCCGTCAATGGTGGAAAGAATACGATGAAGACAATAAGGAACTTCGTTGCCAGTTCTGTAAAGAGCTTGGTGTAATGGACTATGACGAAGATTCTCTTATTATGAAATATTCTTCTGAAGGACTTGAGAATCTGTTGAATGTTATTCCGGCAGACACAGATAAAATCAAGGAAATACTAAGAGCGAAAAAAATAACTGTCGCAAATGCGGCAATCATGTATAATAGCCATGAGGGTATATCATTGCAGAAAGCGACGAATACCGTATCGGTATCCTTCTTGGGCTCTTTTATTTTTGAACTTAATCCGACTGGTACAACAGCCTCGACTGCCGGTTTGAAATATATGACATGGATTGGGCATACCGATAAAAATGAAACCGAATTTATGGAGTATTTTAATCAAGAGCAATACCTCAAGGAGTTGGAAGCGTATGAATCCGGTCAGAGCAAAAAGCGTCCCAATCCCGAACATCGTTGTCAGTTCTGTAAAGACTTAGGTATAAAATTCTATTATCCAGAGTTTTTAAGAATTAAAATTGACAAAACATGTACAATGAATTCTGTTCAATTAATTCAATCAGTTATAATAGACAATAATGTACTTGATTGTTGGGTTGAAAAATCATTAAATAGAAATGGCCTTAATAATGCCTCAAATAATTGTACTTTCTGCTATATCCCGAATGGTTTTAGAGATAAAAAGAAAAACCAAAAAGTTTTTATTCTTAAAGAAAACATGAAAGGTCATCTTGGCATACCTAAAAAATATGTTGAAGAGATTGCGGACTATAATGGTCTTCGTTACTTATCAACATTTGAATGGGAATAAGCGACTAACAAACAGCAAACCGACTAAAAAGCGGAACGCTGCCAAACATTATAAACTCTGGATATAAGGATGAATGTATGAATAATCAATATGCAGTTTTAATAAGTAGTGAAATCCCTGAACTTGGAGAATTGGACTTACTGCGCTCAATTTACCGAGAGTTGAATGGTTATATGGAAGATTACAATAACCAAATCAACTTAGATGATTTGGGAGATTGGAAACTTCTCATACAGATAAATCTTCGAAATACTAATGGGGGGATTGGGATTTTCAAACGGGCAAAACGTTTCCCATCTAATAAAGAGTTTGAAATATCTATTTCCATACCAGTACCAAATTTGGAGGAAGCACGCTATGGAATATCCGATATGACGGGGATTTATATTCCTTTAAATATTAAAAACTTCTACATTCTTTCTCCATGCTTTAGTAAATATGATAATTTGTATCATTATATTCTTGAGAGTGCAAAACAAACCATAGATGCAGCTTTTACTTATGGCTTTACATGTAACGGCAAAAGAATAAAGAAAAAAGAGTTTATAACAAACAGCACTACCGACTGAATAAGGCGGAACGCTGCAAACCATTAGTCGCTTGAAAAATAAAAAAAGAAAATGAGTAAGATAATGATATGGGTCGGTCAATTCGATTCCGAAGCTGACGTTGAGAAATATATGGATCAATCGGCTTTCCGTCAATGGTGGAAAGATTATGATGAAGACAATAAGGAACTTCGTTGCCAGTTCTGTAAGGAGCTTGGTGTAATGAACTATGATGAGGATTTTCTTATTATGAAATTCACATCTGACGGCTTGGCAGGATTACTTAACCTTATTCCTGCTGATACCCAAAAGATAAGTCTGTCGATGGCTGATAAAAATATTACAATGGCAAATGCTGTTATCTGCTATAATTGTCGTGAGGGTATATCTCCTAAGAAGGCAGAGAATGCCACAACCATGACTTATCTTGGTACGTTTGAGTTTGAACTGTCGCCTGAAGGTGTACAAGGGTCTAATGCTGGATTAGAATATATGATTTGGATTGGCACAACCGATAAAAGTCGGGAAGAATTTATGGAGTATTTCAATCAAGATGAATACATGAAAGAAATACGAGATTACAAAGAAAGTCGTACAAAGAAACGCCCAAATCCGGAACATCGCTGTCAGTTCTGTAAAGACATTAATATAAAGTATTACTATCCAGAATTTCTAACTGTGGAAATTAAGGATGAACCCGAAAATCCTTTTAATCTTGTTAGAATGATGATTGATAACAAACTTGTCCTTGACTGGTATATTGAGTCCGATATTGATGAATACCACATAAAGCCATCAAATTGTATTGTGTGCTATATACCCAATGGTTTCAAGGACAACAAAAGGAATCAGAAAATCTTTATTAAGAAGAAAAATTATGATTCATATGAAACACCTAAAAAATTTGTGGATGAATTAGACAGTTACAACGGTATTCAATATTTGGAAACTTATATTGCAGAATAAAGCGACTAACAAACGGATAATTTCCCTTAAAGGTCGATTATCCACTGGACATTATAATAAATAAAAATCAAAGCATTATGGCAAAATATGAGTTGGGGGCAATTTATAAAATTAATGGTCGAAGTGGTGAATTGTATTATGTAAGACTTTTGACAAACGACTGTTATGGCGTTTTTTCATCATTAGAAGGCGAACTGAATGAAGAGACATTTGCTCAAACCCATTATCGTCTCTATTTTAGCTGTAACTCTTTTCCTATAAAACGAGGTATATGGGAAAAAGTCGTATCATCTCCAAACTGTACAGATATTGCACGGTGGCAACGCCCTCAATATTTAGCTAATTTTGCTAATTTCAACATGAAATTATTTCTTGATCAATGTAGAGTTTTTCATGAAGATGGGAACCTTTATCAATGTGAAAGTAAAGAGGAGTTTATTAGATTAGTAAAATCCGGTAAGATTTTATTTTGTTTTAATACTTATGAAATTATACCAGACTTTCTAATGAGGTATTACAAGGATTTCCCCAATAGCTATATTGTAAATAAAGATTTTATCCATAGTGGAACTTTGGAATACCAAAAAGAACAAACAAATGTATTAAAAGAATTAGGCTTTGATATTGGAAACTTATTATAACAAGCGGCTGAACATTCCTATAAAGGTTAGTTAGCCACCAAACATTACCGATTAACAATGACAATATGAAATGGTATAAAATATACTTGAATGGAGAAAATCGAATATGGAAGAAATGTATTACATATTCGTGGGAGTTTATATATGAAGATAAAGAAATTAATTTTCAAAGAATTATAGATTCATCTTCATCGGAAAGGTATCAGATAAAAGCTCTTATCAAAGGTAAGGGGCTAATCGCTAAAAGTATATCTGAATTTGGGCAAATAAGAATGCCAGAATTTGCTGAAGTCAGCCATTTGTTTCTTGTCAGAGAAGATATATTGAATATAAACGAATTGTCCTCCATAAAAGGAATTTCTTTAAAAAGGGTTTCAGTACATGGAGATTTCCCACTTGATTATATGGCAATTATTTTTAATGAAGTAATTGATTGTGTTGACAATATTCATTCCAAACGAGAAGAATTTGAATGCATGAGTACACTTGTGTTAGATATGTCTAAAATACCTTCATCTGTAGATGGGTTCTTTTTAAAAGGGTGGAATAAATACGGTTTTTATAAAAACATTGTCAATGAAAATATGAAAATGCAATTACTTCATTTGTATAAGGCAAATGAGTTTTTAAAATTTAAAGAAATAGAAATAAATGGCACATCGGTAACAAATGGATAAATCTCCGTAAGAGAGATTATCCGCCGAACATTATCAACTTATTAATGAATAAAATGAAAAAAGACAAACATATAAAAGTGCTATTCCACTTGGAACAAGATGAAGATGGCTATCCACCATTTTCTATTGAAGGTTTGTGGTGCAAAAAGGCAAGTAATGATACCTATATTGTCGATAATGTGCCATTCTATACCTATGGAATCAGTTTGGGGGATGAGATATGTGTTACAGAAGAAGATGGCGAATATCATTTTCAATCCATAGTGAATCCCTCTGGAAATAGCACATTGAGGGTACATTTTAACGATAAACGTATGCAGATGGTCAGAGACAAACTACTTGATATGGGATGCAAGGTAGAGATTTCTAATCTCTCTTCATTCGTATCCATAAATGTACCACAAGAAGTTTCCTTAAAAGTGGTCGAAGATGTTCTGACCAATATGCAAAAAGAATGTGATAGTTTGGCTTATGAACATGGTGTTGTCAGACAAAATATAAGTTGATAACAAACAGCAGATCGACTGAATAAGCGGAACGCTGCCGAACATTATCGTTGTCAACATTAGAATAAAAAAAATGAAAACAATAGAAGATATGAAACTTGAATTATTGAGTGATAACTCAAATAAGTTCATGCAGACTCTAATAGATTATGACATAAAAAGTAAAGACAAATATGGCAGTAATCTACTTCATTATTATATAATGAACTATGATAGTATTGTACATCCAGCAGGTGTGATTATATCCGAATTTATAAAAAAAGGATTGGATATAAATGATAAAAGAAAAGACGGACGGACTGCATTATATCTTTCTGTTCAGTGTCAGCTACAAGATATTTTTGAAATACTCCTGAATAGCAATGCAGATTTGGATATACAAAATGTAAATGGGAATACTCCTTTATGGGAAGCCGTTATGCGATACCGTGGAGATGGCTTCTTTATCGAACAACTTTTGAAAAATGGGGCTAATCCCGATATAAAAAATAACTATGGAGTATCTCCTAAATCATTGGCAAGAACTATCGCAAATTATGATGTAAGAAGATTCTTTAACAACGATAACAAACAGCAAACCGACTGAACAAGCGGCACGCTGCCAAACATTAATCGCTGAGAAAAATATGAATAATTGGATTGAAACATCAGGAAGCCCATTTGTCATTGTTGAGCAACAATATGCCCATCAATGGAAGGGTCAAGAAAACTACAATGCTATATGTAGCGTAACAGATTACTTGGGGAAAATCTATATAGACAATCATGTCTTATTGGTAATGGGAGATGAACCGATGGCTACACGCATAGTAAATAAAGATGGAGCAATTTTAATAATTCGTTGGAAGTATGCTCCCGATTATCTAACGGTGGAAAAACTTCTGGAGAATGATATAGTAACTGGGGCAGAACCGATAGAAGAAGTTGAAGTAAAATGGGATTCTACTGAATTAGTCCTATTTGATTCTTTGTCTCCCTATTGTGAAGCGTCGGTTAAAGTTTTTTTATCATTACAAAAAACATCTTGTATAATAAAAACTTATCTTTATCAAAAAGACGAAGTATCTTTAATAATACATTCAATCCAATAAAGACGATTAACAAGCGGCTCAACCTCCCCTTAAAGGTCGGTTAGCCACCAAACATTATCTGCCCATAAAAAGAATGAATATGAAAATAGAATTAGAAAATTGCCAAAAAAGTCTTACTCTCAAAGATTTTGAAGAAATAGAGAGTAAATTGGGTTATGCCTTGCCGGAAAGACTGAAAGAGTTCTATTTACAATATAATGGAGGTTCTACGAAACAGATCGCAAGCATAAATAAATATCAAGAGGTGGAAATTGAAGATTTCTTCCCATTCAAATATAACAAGGATTTTAAGAATGACCCCAGATATACGGCAGAAGGCGAAACATTAGAGTTAAGAAAAGCAGGAGCTATATCTGATAGCATTCTTATTTTTGCTATGGAATCTACCGATGAAGGTCGGATTACCATAGACTTGGTTAATGGAAAGATCTATCTTTACCCTATTGTGGGGATGCAAGATGTAATCTTCAATTTTGGAGAGCCACGACTTGTTGCAAATTCAATAGATGATTTCTTTGACAATCTCGTTGTTTTGGACGGGCACAAAGCAATTCCAGCAATAGAAGAAATCGAAGAGGGACAAACGGAGACAGCAGGTGTAATGCCTGAACTTTCGGACTGTTCGGCTTCGCTAACAAAAGAAGATATAAAGAATTTTGAGGTTGAGTTGAATGTAAAGATTCCGGCAGGCATGAAGAACTTTTACCTCAAGTTCAACGGTGGTATGCCATCACCATATTGTTATCAACCGCAGGACGAGGATTTGGATCGGGTGGAGATAAATGCGTTCTTTCCGATAAAGGAACGCACCAATGCTTTTGAAACAATTGAAGTCATAGCCAAAGATATATGGAGTAGGAATTTAATGCCATGCAATCTGTTGCCTTTTGCTATGGATTCGGGTGGAAACTATTATGCGTTGAACTTGAAGAATAAAAAGATTTACTATTACGTGACTGACGAGTGGGACGAAAACGCTTCAAGAGAATACAACTTTGAAACAAATACTCGTTACATCGCCCAGTCATTCAATTACTTTATAAATCATTTCATCGAAGAAGAGGAATAAAGCGGGCAGATAACAAGCGGATCAATCTCCTTTAATGATGATTATCCGCCGAACATTACTAACGATAACAAATTTGTATGAAAGTTTTTATTGGAGGTGAATTGGAACATAGTATTTCTGATAAGTTTCGTAAAGCAAGAAACTCTGTAATAGAATATATGGATTGTCTATGTGATATTTCATATATTAATGAACTAAGTTTCTATGTATTCTGCTTAAAAGGATTTACTACAAATCCATTAAGTCGATATTCGAAAAAACGTAATCGGATAGAATTGGAAATTCTACTCCCATTTGATAAATTTGAAACAGCAAATGATTCTCAATGTGTTGAGATATTGAAACAAAGTATTCTTGATGCTATTGAGAACTATAAAAATAAAAACATTCCACAACAATATATTGATGTAATTGTAGAAAAAATGAAAGCATCAATTAATGAATGAATTCGTTAGTAACAAACAGCACTACTGCTTAAAGCGGAACGCTATTGAACATTACAGCTATGGATATAACGAATAGAATTATTGTCGCCTTACTGGAACGAATGAAAAGTAGAAACAAGAACTTTTCATTATCAAGACCTAAGTTTCATCGGTTGTTTCAAATAAATCCCGATGGCTACTTATGGTATGGCGAGAAACTGGAGCGGCATTTACTTAACAAATATGGAGAATCGGCTGATACATTGAAATATCTTGATATATATTATTTCATTTCCAATATTGTGCGGTTGTATTACATGCCTAAAAATTCAAATTCGGAGGAAAACGAGTTTGGAAAGCTATACGCTTATGGCTCCATAATAGGGTTACACCGTTGTCATATTCCAGATAAGCGAATATATCTGAACCGATTGTTAAATACTTTACTGTTCTGTTGTCCGACTTCTGAAGAATATATCCGTAGATTCCGCTGGCAAAAAAACGGTATATATTACAAATCGCAGGATGTGGAAGTTCTTATTGCCGATACATTTACAGAAATACGGGAATCGGACAAACAATCAGAATCCATTGAAATAGTTGAGTCAATAGTCAATGAGACATACCGTTATCTGGTAGGCTCAAATACGGGGCTTCCATTTGTCCGTTCGGAAACTTTATTGCACTACAACCTGAACCCATCTGATTATATGTGGCTATATCAGCACGATAAGGAATTGTTTTATACTTGTCTTGATGCAGCAGCATTACAGTCGGAGATTTTCAGTTACAAGTCATTTGTGTACAATTTCAACCTGTATATTCTAAAAGACGCAAATATATTGGATGAATTGTCCAGATATTCCAAATGTTATGAAGCCGTTTTAGAACTGCTTTTCAAATCCGATTCAATTATGCAGAACTCTGTTATTCGGCAAATCAAATTATGTAGAAATGAAGATACCATTAAACAGAATAACAGATTGGATGCTATTAACAAATGGCTCAACTCCCTAAACAAGATTGGTTAGCCACAGAACATTAAACATTAGAAAATGAGAACACCAGTCATAATCCTGTTATTTGTAATCCTGCTTGCCGTAAGCTGCGGAGAGCCTCCCATGCCGCCGTCGGACGAGGAAATGATACGCCATTTCACCACGCATGAGGTGGCGTTCCGTAAGGTGTACGAAATCATGGCAGAGAGTTCAGAAGGTAGTTTTCACTACCCGCCGCTTTCTCCGGAAGAGGTTATTATACTTGATTCAATGGAGCAAAGCGATACATCCCATGAAACGAATGATGAACAAGACATCCCGGTATATGGACTGTTGAAGCCGGAGCGAATCCTACTCGACTCCCTGTTATCAGAGATTGGATGCGGTTTTATCCTTGTTGATCGCAGGGAATGGGGAACGGCAGATTCGGTATATGTGAGCCTCGTTATGCCGTACTACTCCCACGGCATCGTGGATGCCGGAACGTCCAAGAGTTTCGTTTACGATCCCGGATTGAGAAGCCGTCGGAATATCCGTATCACCGAACATGGCGACCTGAACGAGATCTACCGCAGGACGTACAACGACACCACGCTTTACAAGCCCATCAAGGGAAACTGGTACATCGAGTTAGACCATTCGATATAACGGCCCGGAGTCCGTATCAAAGTATGTATCACTTTTTGTCAAGAAGATACATCATAAAGCAGATAATGGCCATCGCAAGGAAAAATAACAGAACCGCAAGGAGTTCGTTAAACCTGCACTTGGCATAGTGAGACATCACTGCTTTGCCTCGCCATTTGTAAATCCTGCTGACGAGCGACATAACGGCAAATGTGACAATGCTAAAAGACACATGGCAACAATGCCGACACACCTGGAAAAAGCCGGATAGTAACAGTCATCATAGGGAATATCAAAAGAGCGAAGATATAAATCGAGAGCATCATTTCGCCATCGACCCTGCCTGTTCGTCTTGCCTGCTTCCATTTCTCCCCCATCCACCAGAGGTAGTCCCAGAGATAGAACCGTTGTCTGCCGTTATTCTTCATGCCGTTATTTATTTCATCAATGAAACGATTGTGATAATCATAGCCACAAAAAACATTACTGGCAGGAAGAAAAGGAGAAAACCTGTTGCAGGCTTGAATCTTCTATCAGCATAGTGGCTCATGACGGCTTTGCGCCTGCGGACTCCGTAAAGCTTTTCACCCCATATCACATACACCAGTGCAAGGACTAAATAGACACCCCACATACATTGCTGAAACGTATGGTAAACCCTCGCAAACGCAAGCAACGACATGACCGGAACATACAACAAAAAATTGAAATACATAAACAGCATACTCTCTCCTGTGATGCGAAGGTGGTATTCGTGCAACCGCTCTCCGACCCACCAGAGGTAATCCCAGAGATAAAACCGTTGCTTATTCTCCTGCCGTTTCATCATGCCCAATGTATAAATCCGAGGTGGAACATCAGCGCTACATTTGCCACGATCAGGGCGATAGCGATAAGAACTATTTTGGCGAGCTTCCTGCCGGGATGTTTCATCTTCCCGTAATGTTCACGGAGCGCTTCACGCCGTCCGGCTGTATAGCGTAGCTTGCAGAATAAATCGGGAAGAAAGCAGAGAGGAATCACTATGGCCAAACCAATCATCCAGCCGAAAAGGCGCAATATCGGTGGAAAACCAAGCGGTATGAGTAGGACGAAGAGCCAGCACCAAAACAGTAGCATACGTCCGTTGAGATTGGTACGCTCCCTTTCGTGCCATATCTCGGCTACATACCACATATAGTCGATGAAGCAGATCCGGTATTTGCGATTGTCCTTTTCCATACCGTTATCTCCATACAAAGAAACCAACCAATATAAGTATAATCAGAACGCTGACCAACACAATCTGAACCCTGCGGCGTGTTTCGGGTTTGCAATCATCAAAGAACCATAGCTTTCCATGAAACTGCCACTCACATGCCCATTTCCAACGGAACAGCAACCCTGCAAGCCATAGGGCAAGCAACCCGACACCAAACAGCAACCCGTATTTCGGGTGAGCCTGCAACCACTCGAAAAACGCTTCCGCCTTGCTGTTCATTGCTTCGTATATATCGGCAACTGTCATACTTATAATTAAAAGGATTCCGAACACAAAAATAATGTTTTCTGTTCACATAATCACTACTTTATGCTCCAAAACACCGGCTGTACGGTTATAAAACCAGGAAACAGCCCCCGTTAAGGTAACGGAGGTTGTTTGCGGGGTGTTTGTGTTCATTTAGTTCTGTTCCGGCAGGAGCTTGCAAAGCACCGGGTCGTTCTTGATACGTTCCAGTTCCTCGGCGACGATGCGGCCGGCCTCTGCCTTGATACGTTCGTAGTTTTCCTGCACGACCTGTTTCATGTGATCCGTCCCGTTCTCGTCCGTGAAGTCGGTAATTTGTGGTATCTTCTTGTACCGGGCCGTTTCCGCTTTCACTTTTTCGTTGTCCACGACAATCTCGCAGTGGAAAATCTTCTGCTCGATACGTTCGTCGAAATTGTCCGCCACGGCCCCGACGAACATTCCCTGCGTGAGCGTCGAGATCTTCGAGGCCGGGATCAGGCTGTCCAGCTGCGTGGATATGGATGTCGATTTGTCGCTGCGGCTCAACGTCATGCTCTGCCGCTTCTGCAATACCTTACCGAACCGTTCCGAGAGTGTCTTGGCCGTTTCACCTACGACCTGCCCGGAGAAGATGTTGCCCACCGTGTTCATCACGACGGCGGCCTCCTTGTCCCCGTAGTCCCTCTTCAACTGTGAAAAATCCTGGAAGCACAGCAGCACGGCGACCTTGTTGCTTCTGGCCGTGGCGATCAGGTTGTCGAGTCCCTTGAAGTAGATTGTCGGCAACTCGTCGATGATGATGCCCGATTTGAGCTGGCCTTTCTTATTTATGAGCTTGACAATCCGGGAATTATACAATCCCAAAGCCGCTCCGTAAATGTTTTGCCTGTCGGGATTGTTCCCCACGCAGAGTATCTTGGGATCGTCCGGGTTGTTGATGTCGAGCGTGAAATCGTCGCCCGACATGACCCAATATAGCTGGGGCGAAATCATGCGGGAAAGCGGAATTTTGGCCGATGCTATCTGGCCATAGGCTAAGCACCCAGCGCCTTGCCATTTGTTACAATGGTAGGTTTCCAAGCACTCGCCTCCGAACCGTGCATACAGGTCTCCCCGTACACGGCTCTCCACCTTATCATTCAGTCTAACTTTCCCGAATGTATTTTGTGATGACATACTGAACATACTGCTAATGTTTTACGGTTACGAGAAATCATTTTTATTTCCCAATCACTTTTACCTTTCAAGTCTTTGAGTTTGCGAACATGGTGCATTTCAAGATTATCGGTTGCACCGCAGTTTTCACATACACGTGCATTTAGTCTTGTAATTAATCCATTTCTGCCACCCGTTATAGCGACTGTGTTAGGTAATCTGTCATCCAAAGTACGGTTCGGTAATTCCTTGCGTTTGAAACCTTTGTCATAAAACTCACGTCTGACCTCATACCCTTTCTTGTTTGTGTATGGTATGGAGAATACACCGTTTTTCTTGTACTTCGCAATAATCTTCTTTTTGGAAGTAGTGTATTTTGCGGCGTATGTCTTGTACATACTATACTCCATAATGTTGTAGAAAGAGTCAATAACGGGGCTGTTGTTTGCTATCGAGTAATAGTTGTAGAACCCCATGATTTCAGAGTTATATTGACTTATAATCTCCAAATCATCAAGACATCTCATATATGAACGACCTTTTGGCTTCCAAACTTCTTTCCCGTTCTGCTCGGTAATTTTAACAGCATCATATTCAAGAAGTTTCTTTCGCATTATTTCGGTAGTCACATATAGTACTATCTTGTGGTCTAACGGCCTTGTCAAATGACCGTTCTTATCTCTGCGTGTATCATTGGATTTTCGTACAAAGACATCATAACCAAGAAATTTAGCGTGTTTTCTTGCATTGGTAATCAGAGTTTTCTCGTCAGATAGTTCCAGTTTCAATTTATCAGCCATAAATTGCTTTATGTCCTCTTTGATTTGGATACAATCTTGCTTGCTACCGATTACTCCAATTAGAAAATCATCTGCATATCTTATGTATTTCAGTCGTTTGATACTGTCATCCATTTCATCACCGGCAGGATATTTCAGTCGTTCTTTGACTGTTTCTCTAATTCTTGCAAACAATTGTTTACGTTTCGTTTCATCAACAGTGTTTCGTAGTTTTTCAACTAACTTGGCTTTACGATGTCCGAGTTGTTTTGCAATCGGATTATCCTTGCGTCTTTTCCCCTTGTTGAATTTTGTGATATACTCCTTGATATACTTATCGAATTTGTCAAGGTATATGTTCGCCAATATAGGGCTTATAATACCACCTTGCGGAGTACCACTGTATGATTTGTGGAATACCCAATCTTCAACATATCCCGCATTCAGGAATTTTCTGATAAGTCTGATAAACCTGTTATCGGAAATCCTTTCTGAAAGAATGGCTATCAATACTTCATGGTCTATGTTATCGAAGAATCCTTTAATGTCTCCCTCGATAAACCACTTTGTGCCATTGAACGACTTTTGAATGCTTGAAAGTGCAGTTTGAGGACTTCGTTGCGGTCTGAAACCATGTGAAGTGTTTTCAAAACTGCCCTCGTAGACAGCTTCCAAAATCATTCTGATAACCTCTTGCAGAAGTTTATCCATAAATGACGGAATACCCAGCGGTCTCATCTTTCCGTTTTTCTTCGGAATGTAAACTCGCTGTGAGGGTTTAGGCTGATACGTCTCGTTTTTGAGCGTATCAATCAACTGCTCAATATGGGATATACTGAAGCCGTCAACGGTTTTTCCGTCAACTCCCTTTGTCATATTGCCTTGTTTGGCATATATGCGTTGGTAGGCTATGTAGTACATCTCTTCATTAAACAGTATCCGATACAAACGTTCGAACTTGTATTCCAAGTCGGAACTATGTTGTGTTAGACTGTTTAATATTTTTTCTGGATTTCTTTTCATGTCTCTCACATTTTCCAAAATTAACATTAAACGATAATGGCTGCTTCCCTTCGCCATGTACAAGGTTTTCCCTTGCTCGGACTACTACGGAAGCTCTGTTGCCATATGGGTTGCCCCACTTAGGCAATCCCCATTTAGACATATAATAACTATTTGGCTTGATAGATTGTCGGATACGACTTTCGTCCTTTACTATTTATGTAGTTGCTCTGTGACAAGTTCTTTTGCCCAATCGACCTGCAAGGAGAAGTTGGGTGCCACAGCATAACGTCTGTAACTGTCTTCCGTTAAGGCTTAACCATCGAGCCGCTCGGACTATCGTTCAACCAGTATAGGCTTTATCCTCATATCTATCGTTTCACCTCGCCACTCGGTCAAGACTTGACAGTTAGTCCACTCGTGGCTTTGCCGACATGCTACACTCCCCATCGTCTTTCGTTGAATGGATAAGTCGGCTGGTGATAGGTTATTATTTCAAAGAACACGAACCTAATAGCTTGCCAAAGCTATATTTATTATATGCCCTTATGGGCGCACCTGGAGCTGGTCTTGAGCGCCTCCGAGCCAGGCATCCATAAAGGGGCTGAGGTAGTTTTCGAGTTCCGGGTAGGATGTCAGAATCGGGAAAATATCCTCGTACCGCTTGTTCAGGAACTCGATGGCGTGCGGGAAGGTACAATACCGCCCGTTGTCGTAGATGCGCAGGAACCAGATCACGGCCGCAAAAAGGATAATGGGGCTTTCCACAAAAAAATCGCCCTGCTTCTGCACATCGGGTAAGTCAAGGGCATTACTGCCCCCTTCTCCCCTAAGAACCGTACGTGAGAGTTTCCCCTCATACGGCTCAAGCAACTCAATATTTCTATTTGTTGTTAGAAATCGGCTCATACTTTCAACAGTTTCGTTTATTTCGCTTGTAGCAGTTGTTATGGACAAGTTGCCGTACAATTGAACCACCAACAGATATTTCATTGACGTTCCATGCTTTTGTACAATCTATCTCCTTGCCGCATAACGGACAAGTCCGCTTCTGCTTGTTCCATAAATATAAGAGTGACTTACGTCCTTTGAGAGATTCCAGCATTTGTTGCTCCTTTCGCTGAAAGAAATAATCATCGTATTCCGGGTCGAAAGGGTTTGCCTCCCCCTTGACTTGCTTGTACGGAGTATAATGTATATCCGACAACCTTTTAAGGGTCAGGTAGTTCACTTTCTTGCTTTTTGTTTCATATTTCCATGCAAACGTCCATTTACGCCCCCGAATTTCATGCCAATACTTATCTGCAACCCAAGACTTGCGTTTCTTTGGGTGGCGACGTAAAGCCCATTTCTTTGTGAGGTTGTAAATGTGATTGTCGCAACCGTGAAAAGCATTGGTTGATGCACCATATCGGTAATAGTTTCCCCAACCTGTTATCACAGGATTGAGCATTCGTATCAGCGATTCCTGCTTACACATTTTATGTCCTTTAACGATGTCACTGATTTTTGCCCTAAAGCGTTTCTGTGCATCTTTGGACGGAGATGTGTACAGCCTTTTGCCGAACTTCCTTACATTGAAACCTAAGAAATCAAATCCATCGTATATGTTCGTAATGGTAGTTTTCTCTTCGGATAAGGTAAGACCCCTTTCTTTGAGAAATTCTATCACCATTGGTTTGACCTCGTTTTCCAATAATTCCTTATCTCGACCTGTGATTATAAAGTCATCCGCATACCTGATAAGATTCACTTTGTAGTGGAATGTCTTATAGTTGATGAAACGTCTTTTGAATCTTTCAGCTAAGAGTGGTTGAAGTCCGTCAAGTGCCATATTTGCAAGTGTCGGTGATATGATACCTCCTTGTGGTGTACCCTCTTCTGTCGGGAACAGTTTACCATTGAATACAGCTCCACATTTCAGCCATTTTCTGAGTATTGTTTTATCCATAGGGATATTTTCAATAAGCCAGTCGTGACTGATGTGGTCGAAGCAACCCTTAATATCTCCCTCCAAAATCCATTCGGGGGAATGCTGGCGATTTAGAACCGTATCAATCTGACGAATTGCGTCCATTGTCCTGCGCTTCTTTCGGAAGCCGTAAGAAAAACGGTCGCCTGTCGTTTCGGCTATCGGTTCCAATGCCATGAGATATAATGCTTGCATCGCCCTGTCTTTCATGGTCGGTATTCCCAACGGTCGGAGTTTACCGTTCTTTTTCTTGATGTGAACCCTACGGAGCGGCTGTGGATGGTAGCCACGACGTCTAAGTTCACCGATTGCTTTGTACTTGCGCTTGGGAGAGTCCCAAAGCTGTTTATCTACTCCAGACGTATTCTTCCCTTTGTTGGAAGTAACCCTCTTTACTGCCAATGCCTTGGCGTAAAAAGAGTGGGTAAGCATCCACTGCAAGGTTTTCACCTTGTTATGTCTGCCTTCTTTCTGAGCCTTTACAATACGCGCTTGTAGCTTTCGGACATAGGTTTCACACTTAGACCAGTTCATACCGTCCCAAGTCAGATTCCTGCTGTCAGCAGGCGCACACGATGTTTTAATCTCGTTCATTTGCTTTCCTCCTTTTGAAAGTTCTAAAAGTTATCTTGTAAAGAGTTACCATATACGGAAGTCTGCCCACTTTCGTGTCGGATGATGTTACCCTCATTAACTCGTGATGTTGGTTCAATCCGTATCCTCCCCATTACAGGGCGGCATTCGCTTTCTCCGTTATCTCATACCTGCACCCCATTCGGCTTGCCTTGCGGTTCGCTTACTCGCATTATTACGAGAGAGATACAGGCTTGCCCTGTTCCACGCAATTGACAAACGGATAGTTTAGGTTCTGCCAAGTCCGCCGGCAGTGCTATGTCCGTGTAACCCCAACATGGGCGAGGGTTATCCGACTGCTTACCTTTTGGTGAGAGCTAAAGTATCTTGCGCTCCTTCAAACCTTACGACGGCTAAAGTCAGTTCACTTACGTTAACCATGCTATCCAGCCTCGCCACTCGACGGTATGATACTAACCGCCCTTGACGTTCCCTCACGGTTCAGTCTTGTCCTTTCGGAAAGTGTACTTTGTCCTATAAGCTTAGCACAACCCATCACTGGAGATGCACCTTATAGTAGGCTACCGCTGACGGAACAGCGGGTTAAATCTTGCAATATACATTGCTGTTTAACAATCAATTACGTGACTTTTCAGGTCACACCCAGCTTCGGTTCAGGTTGAGCATGATGGTATAGGCGCTCTCGTAGGCGTCCGAAATATCGGTCATGAAGTCCGGGTGAATGGGGTTACAGCGGTGCGAGCGGCGCGGGTCGTCGAAATTTATGACGTAGAAAGTCGGGATTTTCTTGTAACCTTTCTGATGATTCAGCAGGTGGTTGTAGGCGATTTCCGAAAGATCGGGAAACTTGTAGTCATAGATGTATTGGGTATAGCCCTTTTCGATTTGCTGTTTAATAAACTGGTTTACAACACAATAACTCTTCCCACTGCCCGGGCTTCCCATGCAGATGCAAGCCCTTTGCGGGTTTACGACGTTGGCGAACCCGTTGTTCCACTGTTTGTTATAGTAAAATTTCGTCGGCAGATTTATGGAGTACTCGTTCTCGATCAGGCGTGTTTCCTGCTGGAATGATTCGTTCTCGTTGTTGAAAGGGTCATCCATGAGATTGTTCTTCAGCAGGCGGGACATCCACACGCCGCCCATCAAGAGGCAGATATACCCGGCCGATAGGGTCAGTATGTAGAAAGCCGCGTTCGCTACCGCCGGCAGCGGCAAGTCCAGCAGCCACCAGTTGAAGAAGAACAGCACGCCTCCCGTGGCCAGCGATGCCGTGATTTTCCGCCAGGTAATTTTCTCCTCTTTTACTCCTTTTGTCCCGAGGCATGAAAGGGCGAGGAACACGACGGCGAAAAGTTTCGTCCATAGTATATTCCGGAACAGCCCCGCAGTGCGGTCGAAGTTCAGCAGAATCCTATCGACCACGCCGATATTGATTCCCCATTCCCGTATCTGCCCGTAGCAGAACCAGTAGATGTTGATAACCACGAACAAGATACTCAATGCCCGCATAAAATCCATTGTTTTTGCAAGACCCCGAAGGTCGTCTTCCTGTTGCATAACCGTAAGATTTAATAAATGAATGATAATTGAGATGTTATACTTTCCTCCGTCGTGAGGTATTCCGCTTCCGTTGCCCGTCCCGTCCGGCAGGCGCTTGTTTCGGGGACAAGCCCCTCGTGTTTTCCCCGGGATTCCGTTTTCCGCCGAAGCGCAGCTCGAAGGCGTTGGCCGAGTATGCCTTTCCCAGCCGTGATCCGTTCACGACCGTCCGTGTTTCGTGGTCAATGAACGTCACTCCCACGATGCGGCCGTTTTCGTTGCGTCGTATGTAGAGATCCACCCGGGCTCCCCGCAGGCGTTCGCGCAGTTCTTCCTCCGTGGGTTCTCCCCGAAGCGCTTTATCGACCCGGCCACGGATTTGCCTCCTCGTGTCGTCCTTCCCGAACCGTTCGGCGCTGCGCTCCATGTGCCGTTCCAGCCCGTCATACCCGACCTCTTTACCGAACAGTGAGGATTTGAGCGGCGCGGCCACTGCCTTGTCCCCGTTCTCGTCCAGCAGCGTGTAGAGCAATCCCCGGTAGGGGGTTCCGTTCCGCTCTCCCCGGACTTCCTCTATACCTATATTATATAAGGACAACAATGCCCGGAACTCGCCGAGGGTCTGGAAGCGGTATGTCGCCACGGCCGGTTTTATTACCGCTGCCACCTGGCGTTTCAGGTCGCCCCGCGTGTAATCGGCGGGGACGATCCCTTGCCCTTTCTCCCGCCTTCTCCCTTTGGCGGGATGCAGTCCGTACTCCCGTTCCAGTTCCTCGGTAACGGCCACGCTGCGTTCGTTGCGCCTGCTGTCGTTTATCTTGCGCCCGTCCTGGGCCACCTGCACCGACACGATATGGATATGCTCCCGTCCGATGTCGGTATGCTTGAATACGATATAAGGTTGTCCTCCCCAGCCCATGCGCTCCATGTAGGCCCCGGCTATCTCCGCGAGTTGCCCGTCGTCGAGGCGGTCTTCGGGAGCCGGGTTGAGCGACACGTGCACGACGGGTTTTTCCGTCCGGTAGTGCGAGGGCATCCAGCGCAGGAGGTCTTCTGCCGTCGCGGCCACGTTGAAGCGCCCATCCGCCGGCTCCCTCACGATGTGGGTCAGCAGCACCTTCCCGTCGCCCCGATCGACTTTCTCCTGGTTGTACGCCAGCGCGCCGTACACGTCTTTTCCGGTGGTGATATTGGCTACCATCGCTGTTTGAACTCTTCGGAGAGCGACACGACCTGCTGCCCGACGGCCGCCAGTTCACGTGTCGCTCTCTCCAGTTTATAGAGCAGCGCGAGTGTTTTCTTCTCGGAAAAATGCGCGTGCAGCTCCTTCACCACCTGGTTGTAATTCGTTCCCACGGCACGGAATTGGGCGTGGAAAGCGGTCAGCTTCGCCACGTATTCGAGCGTTCCCCGGTCGGTCTTTACCACCCGGAACGCCTCGTTGAACACTCTCGCTTTGATAAAAGCGGCTTTGGACAATAGCCCGGACTGCTCGTAAAGGTCGAGGAAACGGGCATGTTCCACGGCTGAAAAGTTTACCGAAAAGCGGTAAACGGCCGGGTCGTTTTTCGCGGGTCGTCCCCCTTTGCCCCCTCGGGGCTTTCTGTTCTTTTCCATCGCATCGAAATTTTAAGGAGAGGCCAGGGCCCCACCGGTTCCTGAAAATTCCGATCCCTTCGCGGCTTGCCGCCCTTCTGAAAAGCACCGACTCCGGAGGTGCTTTCTCCCCCTTGCGGGCAAGCTGTTTTCTGCTGCAAAACGAGAATCGTGCAGCAGAAAACACAGCTTGCTATTTGCCCTTTGCAAATACCTTCTGCCCGCTCGCGGACAGAACATTGAAAGAGCCGCCGTAAAACGGGGCAAGGACGGCTTCATTAGCGTCGGGATCGTTCACGAGGCAAAGATACCGACCTATTCAATCGCTTGTACTACAAGTGATTACGCCACTTGCGTCCACTTTGATGCCACACGCGGCCATAGCGGAAAAAGAGCATACAACCCGTGTTTTTAAGGGTTTACTTTGCACGTGAGAACGGATACGGGCAATGACACATCCTCCTGTCCGCACACGTGCGGACGGATGCAGAAAACACCGTGTGCAGAGGAAAAAGCGGGTCTTTGTCCGGATAAGCAAATGCGGTTGCGCATGAGTATAAAATCGGACACGCGCCCATGCACCGGCATACCGGCGTAACAGCCTGCCAGCGCACCAGCATATATGCGTGCCGGCATACCTGCATAAAATCTCATGCCGTCACTTGCCCGGATACGTGAAGAGATGAACGATTACCCGATTGTATAACTAAAAACGCATGGAACAATGAAAGAGAAAACGAAATTCGTGGCCTTCTCCACCCAGAAAGGCGGAGCGGGTAAAACCACCCTCACGGTGCTGGCAGCTTCTTACCTGCACTATGTAAAGGGTTTCAATGTCGCGGTCATCGACTGCGATTATCCCCAACACTCCATCGTGGAGATGCGGGAACGTGACCTGAAGCTTGCCCTCGAAGACGAACATTACAAGAGGTTAGCTTACGAACAATTCACCCGGCTTCAAAAGAAAGCCTATCCCGTCGTGGAAAGCAACACGAAAGAGGCGTTGGCCGATGCCGACTACCTCCTGCCGCAAGGTGATTTCGATTATGTGTTCTTCGACCTTCCCGGTACGATCAATAACGAGGATCTGATTCATTCCCTGGCCGGAATGGATTATCTCGTCGCCCCGATCAGTGCCGACCGGGTTGTCATGGAAAGCACCCTGAATTACGCGGTTGTGGTAAAAGAGCATATCATGGGCCGCGAGAAGTCCCGGATGAAAGGGCTGTATATGCTATGGAACATGGTGGACGGACGTGAAAAAACAGAGTTATATCAGGTTTACGAGGCGGTAATGAAAGAGCTGGATCTTCCTGTTCTGAAGACCTTCCTGCCTGACACCAAGCGTTTTCGTCGTGAGCAGAACGCCAGCCGTCGCTCTGTCTTCCGCTCCACGCTCTTCCCGGCAGACCGTTCTTTGATCCGGGGCAGCAACCTGGATAAACTCGTGGATGAATTGATCGAACTGTTAAAGTAGGATCTCATGAGCGGAAAAGAACATGACGACGGTTTGGACGCTTCCTTCATCATCAGCCAGGCCAAAAGCCGAAACCGGCCATTACATCCTTACACGCCGGAAAAAGAGGAGGAGGCATCGGCTCTATCGGAACCGTCCGGCGAGGCCGCCTCCTCGTCGGCTACGAAAGAGGAGGGACGCCGCCGAAGAGGGAAAGGCCAGGATTACGAGCGTCTTTTTATCCGGAACGCCCCCTCCAATACCCGAAGCGGCAAAACGGTGTATATCCGCAAGGAGTTTCACGAGCGTATAACCCGGATAGTGCAGGTTATCGGTAAGAACGAACTCTCGCTGTATAGCTACCTGGACAATGTGCTGGAGCAGCATTTCGCGACCTATCAGGAGGAAATTTCGGAACTCTACAAGAAACGGAACTCCGATATTTTTTAGTTATGAACCCAATATTTACAACCCATTAAAAACAATCCATCATGTCAGACAAAGCAATTATTTTATCTGTTATCCTGGCGGCCGTCCTTTGCGTCGCCGTGCCCTTCATCTTCCGCGTGTGCCGCTACCGGCGCAGGATGAAAACCCTTATCGTCCCCGACGGCCCTTCGGGGGAGGTCGCCGTGGGGACTGTCCCCACCCCCGAGGCCGAGTACCTGGCCCGTTACATCTGCCTGCTGCGGCTGCCTTTCGCCGGTAACAAGCACGTGAAGATACGTCCGTCGTATCACGAGCGTATCCGCGAGATCACCCGTGTCATCGGTCGTGGCGACGTGACGATCACGGCCTACGTGGACAAGGTTCTCAAGGCGCACCTGGACGATAACCGGGAAACCATCGAGCGGCTTTTCGAGGAGCGTGAGGCCGTGGCCTCCCGGCAACCCAAAGCGGAGGAGCGATGAACGGGGCGTTGTGGCTGCTGCCCCTCTTTGCCGTGGGGTATGCCTTGTGGGCGTTTTTCCGCCTGCGGCGGATGGAACGTAACGAACCGGCAGACGGGATCGTTGCCGAAGACACGCCCTGCCGGCAGGAGATCATCGGCAGGAGCCGCTTTGTCCTCGACTTGCGCCACTCCCGGCCACAAGCTGCCGTAGAATCTGAAACTGAAAAAGTTACGGAAAAAGCCGATATATTTGTGCCCACGAATGTACCCGAACACCCCCGGCAGATTCCGCCGGAAGACCTGGATGAAGTGTTCGGTGTCGCTCCCGAGGGGGAGCCTAACGAACCTCTGGAAATCGACTTTCCGCTGTACGATGAATCTTTCCCGGATGCGGACGCGGAGGAGCCGGATTATGACGAGGATGAAGACGACACCGAAGAGCTGCCCCTTTTGGGCCGCTCGCTTGCCCAGGGGGTTAGTTTTGAACAGATGGGCGAAGCCTACCGCCACGTGGTACACGATCCACCTTCAACAGACGAGCAAAGGGAGGAAACGGGACGTGTCCTCCTGGGCCTGAAACAGACCGACATGTTCGAGGTCATCGTTTCGGGCTGCCCCGACGGGAACGACAGGGTAAAATCCCTGATCGACACCTACCTCTCGGCCTTTCACCGGCGTATGTCCGAGAGGTCTGCGGAAAGCCCATCTCCGCAGGGTTCGGTTCCCACGGGTTTCGACGTCCGTGAGTTTGTTTAACCCCATAATGACATCACGATGAAAGAAAAAGACTACGGGTAGCGCGTGAGGCTATCCTCGAACCACTGAAAAAAAACGAATCAAGAAGTTTAACCCGGTGCGGGGCCTATCCATCCCCGCGCCACAATTCAAACATTATCGAGTTATGAGAAAGAACAAGATTCTTCTTCCGGCGGCATTTCTCTTTGCCGCCATCTCCTCCGCTTTCGCGCAGGGCAACGGCATCGCCGGCATTACGGAGGCTACCAACATGGTAACCAGCTACTTCGACCCCGGCACGAAACTCGTGTACGCTGTGGGGGCTGTGGTCGGCCTTATCGGGGGCATCAAGGTCTATAACAAGTTTTCGAGCGGCGACCCCGACACGTCGAAGACCGCCGCGAGCTGGTTCGGCGCGTGTATTTTCCTGATTGTCGCCGCGACGATCCTACGCTCTTTCTTCTTGTAGTCCAACCTGTCATGCAAATAATTATGGAATATGGAATCAACAAGGGAATCGGCAAGAGCGTGGAGTTCCGGGGCCTGAAGGCGCAGTACCTCTTCATCTTCGCGGGCGGCCTGCTGGCCGTCTTCGTGGTGTTCGTCATCCTCTACATGGCAGGGGTCGATCAGTGGGTATGTATCGCTTTCGGCGTTGCGGCGGCTTCGGTGCTGGTCTGGCTTACCTTCCGCCTGAACACCCGTTACGGGGAACACGGGCTGATGAAGCTGCTCGCCGCGCGCCGGCATCCCCGCTACCTGCTCAACCGCAAGTCCCTGCGCCGGTTGCTGAAAAGAAAGGGGGGCCGCGTATGAGAAACCTCTTGAAAGCCACCACGCTGGAAAGCAAGTTCCCGCTCCTGGCCGTGGAAGGCGGTTGTATCATCAGCAAGGACGCGGACATAACGGTCGTCTATCGGGTCGAACTCCCGGAGCTGTTCACCGTCACGTCCGCCGAGTACGAGGCGATCCACGCCGCCTGGTGCAAGGCCCTGAAGGTCTTGCCCGAATACAGCGTGGTACACAAGCAGGACTGGTTCATCCGCGAGCGTTACCGCCCGGCCACGGGCGAGGGGGACATGAGTTTCCTCTCCCGCAGTTACGAGCGGCATTTCAACGAGCGTCCGTTCCTGACCCACGCCTGCTTCCTCTACCTGACGAAAACGACGAGGGAGCGTATGCACATGCGTTCAGACTTCTCGACCCTCTGCCGGGGCAACATCATTCCCAAAGAGGTAAACCGGGAATCGGCGACAAAATTCCTGGAGGCGGCGGAACAGTTCGAGCGTATTCTGAACGATTCGGGTTTCTTGGCCCTTGTCCGCCTCACGGGGGACGAGATCACGGGTACGGCGGATTGTCCGGGCCTGCTGGAGCGGTACTTTTCCCTCTCGCTCTCGGAGACGACTTCTCTTCAGGACATCGAGCTGGGGGCCGAGGTTCTGCGCGTGGGCAACAAACGGGTGTGCCTGCACACGCTCTCGGACACGGAAGACCTGCCGGGGCGCGTGGGTACGGACACCCGTTACGAGCGTCTTTCCACCGACCGTTCGGACTGCCTGCTCTCGTTCGCGGCCCCCGTGGGGCTTCTGCTTTCCTGCGACCACCTTTACAACCAGTACGTGTTCCTGGAAGACAGCGACGAAAACCTGCGTATGTTCGAGAAACGTGCGCGTAACATGCAGTCCCTTTCCCGCTACTCCCGCGGGAACCAGATAAACAAGGAGTGGATCGACCAGTATCTCAACGAGGCGCACTCGTTCGGTCTTCAATCCGTCCGGGCCCATTTCAACGTGCTGGCCTGGTCGGACGACGTGCAGGAGCTCCGGCATATCCGCAATGATGTGGGCAGCCAGCTCGCTCTGATGGAGTGCCGCCCGCGCCACAACACCGTGGATGCCGCCACGCTCTACTGGGCGGGTATGCCGGGTAATGCGGGGGATTTCCCCGCCGAGGAATCGTTCTACACGTTCATCGAGCCCGCGGTCTGTTTCTTCACGGAGGAAACCAACTATAAATCCTCGTCCAGTCCTTTCGGCATCAAGCTGTGCGACCGCATAAGCGGCAGGCCCCTGCACCTGGACATCTCGGACGAACCGATGAAAAAAGGGATCATTACCAACAGGAATAAATTCGTGTTAGGCGGCTCGGGGTCAGGCAAGTCATTCTTTATGAATCATTTAGTCCGCCAATACTGGGAGCAGGGCACGCATGTCGTGCTGGTGGATACCGGTAACAGCTACCAGGGTCTTTGCGAGCTGATCCGGCGTAAGACCAAAGGTGAGGACGGCGTGTATTTTACCTATACCGAGGAACATCCCATCAGTTTCAACCCGTTCTACACCGACGACTACTATTTCGACGTGGAGAAGAAGGACAGCATCAAGACGCTGCTGCTGACACTCTGGAAAACCGAGGACGACAAGATCACGAAGACCGAGAGCGGCGAGCTGGGCAGTGCCGTGAACGCCTATATCGAGCGTATCCGCGCCGACCGGAATATCGTGCCGTGTTTTGACAGTTTCTACGAGTACCTGCGGGACGACTACCGCCGCGAGCTGGAGGAGCGGGAGATCCGGGTCAGCCGCGAGGATTTCAACATCGACAACATGCTCATCACCCTGCGGCAGTATTATAAGGGCGGACGCTACGACTTCCTTCTGAACTCCCGGGCCAACATCGACCTGCTCTCGAAGCGCTTCGTGGTCTTCGAGGTGGATTCCATCAAGGAAAACAAGGAGCTTTTTCCCGTGGTCACCATCATCATCATGGAGGCTTTCATAAACAAGATGAGACGGCTCAAGGGGGTACGCAAACAGCTCATCGTCGAGGAGGCCTGGAAGGCGCTCTCTACGGCCAATATGGCTGAATATCTGCGTTATATGTATAAAACAGTCCGCAAATACTACGGTGAGGCCATCGTTGTGACGCAGGAGGTCGAGGACATCATTTCCAGCCCGGTGGTCAAGGAGGCGATCATCAACAACTCGGACTGCAAGATCCTGCTCGACCAGCGCAAGTTCATGAACCGTTTCGACGCGATTCAGTCCTTGTTGGGGCTGACCGACAAGGAGAAGGCGCAGATTCTCTCGATCAACCAGTCCAACGACCCTTCCCGTAAATACAAGGAGGTCTGGATCGGTCTGGGCGGCGTTCAGTCGGCGGTCTATGCCACGGAGGTCAGCGTCCCGGAGTACCTGGCCTACACGACCGAGGAAACGGAGAAAGTGGAGGTACAGCGGCTTGCCGGGGAGCTGGGCGGTGATATGGAACTGGCGATCAGGCAGCTCGCCGAGGGCAAACGTTAAAGGGAGGGCAGGCCATGTATCGCAAGTGTATCGGATCAGACCCCACGGCGGCGCGTTTGGACTTCGCGCTGTACGAGGTGGCGGGCGAGTGGGAAAGCCGCTCGGGTTCTCCCCGGGTTCGCATCTACCGCAACCCGGGACGCCGGGGCGGCGGTTTTTACGTGGAGGTGTCCTACAAGGACGGGACACGCTTCTCCCGTCCCGTGAGGAAGTATTGGGGAGGTATCCGTTACTTCGACCTCTACGGGTATGTCGCCCTGGCCTACGATGCGGGGCGCGAGGTGCTCCAGCTCTCCGCCTACGGGGATTATTATCGGGCGTCGGAATGACCGCCCAAGTATTCACGAATTAAATAATGAAAAGGATGAAACGATTGATTTTAACGCTGTTCGTGGGGCTTCTTTGCTTCACGTACCAGGCAAAAGCGCAGTGGACGGTCATCGACCCGTCGAACCTCGTTCAGAACATCAAGAGCGCGGTTCAAAGCTCGACCACGGCGACCAACATGGTCAAGTCGCTGCAAGAGAGTATCAAGATTTATAACCAGAGCAAGGCTTACTACGACGCCCTCAAATCGGTGCATAACATCATCAAGGATGCCCGGAAGGTGAAGCTGACACTCGAAATGGTCAGCGAGATCACGGAAATCTACACCTCGGGATTCAACCGTATGGTTTCAGACCCGAACTTCACGGTGGACGAGCTGGCGGCGATCTCGGCGGGTTACGCCCGGCTGCTGGAGGAGGGCGGCGCGCTGGTGACGGAACTCAAGACGGTCATAACCGGCGGCAACGGCCTCTCGCTCTCGGACAAGGAGCGGATGGACGTGGTGGATCAGGTTTACACGAAGATGCTGGAGTACCGCAACCTCACGCGCTATTACACGCGCAAGACCATCTCCGTGTCCTTCATCCGCAGCCGCGAAAAGGGCGACGCGCACCGGGTGCTGGCACTTTACGGGAACCCGAACGACAGATATTGGTAACCTGAAAACGGAGGCAGTCATGGATTTCGACAATTTACACCAGGTTCTCCGGAACCTGTATCAGGAGATGATGCCGCTATGCGGCGACATGATCGGGGTGGCGAAAGGTATCGCCGGCCTGGGTGCGCTCTTTTACGTGGCTTACCGGGTATGGAAGGCACTGGCCAATGCGGAGCCTATCGACGTGTTCCCGCTCCTGCGGCCTTTCGCCATCGGCTTGTGCGTGATGTTCTTTCCCACCGTGGTTCTGGGGACGATCAACGCCGTGATGTCGCCCGTGGTGCAGGGCACGCACGCCATACTGGAGGGGCAGACATTGGATTTGCAGGCATACCAGCAACAGAAGGACGATTTGGAAGCCGAGGCCCGCAGGCGCGAGGGCAAGGCTTGGTTAGTGGACGACGAGGTGTATGAACAACGGCTTGCGGATATGGGTATCACGGATTTGGGCGAGATTATCAGCATGTGGGCCGAACGCACGTGGTACGACATCAAGGCCGGTTTCCGGCAGCTTGTCCGGGACTTCTTCGAGTTGTTGTTCAACGCCGCGGGGCTTACCATCGACACGCTGCGGACATTCTTTTTAGTCGTGCTGTCGATTCTGGGGCCCTTGTCGTTCGCCCTCTCCATTTACGACGGCTTCCACTCGACGCTCGCGAGCTGGATTTCCCGCTATATCAGCGTGTACCTTTGGCTTCCCATCGCCGACCTGTTCTCCGCGGTGCTGGCCAAGATCCAGACGTTGATGCTCCAGGCGGACGTCCTGGCCCTGCAAGACCCCAACTACATTCCCGACAGCGGCAGCGGTGTCTATATTATCTTTTTGATTATAGGTATCATAGGCTATTTCACGATCCCCACCGTTGCCGAGTGGGTGATCCAGTCGGGCGGAGCCGGCGGGGCTATGGGCGGTATCAACAAGGCCGGGGCATTCGCCACGGGTGTCGCTGGCGGTATCGCCGGCAACATGATCGGCCGCACGTTCGGGCGTCGCGGCGGTGGCGGTTCCTCCTCCGGTAACGGCGGCGTTGGCGGCCCGGCTTCGGGCAGTGCCCCCAACGGGCGCAACCTGGCAACACAAGGTAACAATAATCATTCATAACAATTTGGACAATGGAATTCAAGTCATTAAAAAACATCGAAACAAGTTTCAGGCAGATTCGGCTTTTCGGTATCGTGTTCCTCTGCCTGTGCGCGCTGGTATCCGTGTTCAGCGTGGTCGCGAGCTTCCGTTTCGCCGAAAAGCAGCGCGAGAAGATCTACGTCCTGGACGGGGGCAAGTCGCTGATGCTGGCGCTCTCGCAGGATTTGAGCCAGAACCGCCCCGTGGAGGCGCGCGAACATATCCGGCGTTTTCACGAGTTGTTCTTCACCCTCTCGCCCGACCGTGCGGCCATCGAGAGCAACATCAACCGCGCGCTGTTCCTGGTCGATAAGAGCGCCTTCGCCTATTACCAGGACATGCAGGAGAAAGGTTACTACAACCGTGTGGTGTCGGGGAACATCAGCCAGCGTATCGAGGTGGACTCCGTGGTGTGCGACTTCAACGCCTATCCCTACCGGGCCATGACCTATGCCCGGCAAATGATTGTCCGCGAGAGCAACATCACCGAGCGTTCGCTGGTCACGCGCTGCGAGCTGATCAACTCGGGGCGTTCGGACAATAACCCGCAGGGTTTCATCATGGAGAAATTCGAGATTCTGGAGAACCGCGATTTACGTACATTAAAAAGATAAGGTTATGGCAAAGAAGAGAATAAAGGCTTTCGGGGAGTGGGTCGAAGACCACCTGCGCCGCGCTTGCGGGGCGCTCTCGCCCGATAAGCGGATTATCGTGATCCTCACGCTGCTCTTGTTCTTTTCCGTCTTGTCGCTCTACTTTACCGTGTCTTCCATCTACCGCTTCGGCAAGGGAGCCGGGGAACGGATGCAGATACGGCATATCGAGCGGCTGGAGCTGGAATTAAGACAACGGCAGGAGGCCGACAGTGTAAAACATCTAAAAGATTTCAATTATGACGACGAACGAAAAACAGAATAAACAGCCGGAGGCGGGGAAAAAGGAACTCACGCCCCGGCAGATACAGATGCGGAAGAAGATGGTGGTCTTCCCGCTCTTTTTCCTGGCCTTTGCCGGGTGCATGTGGCTGATCTTCTCCCCCGGCGAAAAAGAACGGGAGGAGCCTTCGGCGGGTTTCAACACGGAGCTGCCGACCCCGGAATCGGAGGGTATCCTCTCGGACAAGCGTGATGCCTACGTGCAGGAGGAGATGCGGCGCAGGGAGCGGGAAAAGATGCGCTCCTTGCAGGATTTCGCGTTCGGGATGGAGGACGAGGAGGAAGAGCCCGTCATGCCCGCTGCCGTGCCGGATAAGTCTTCCGGCCCTGCCGGCGGTTCGTCGGGAGCTTTCCGGACTTCCCGTGCCGCCTATGCCGACATCAACCGCCAGTTAGGCAGTTTCTACGAGGACACCGCCGGTGAAACGGGGGAAGAGCGCGAGATGCAGGCCCGCATCGAGGAACTGGAACGCCGCCTGGAAGAACAGCAGGCGCAGAAAACGGCCCAGGAGGAGCAGGTGGCGCTGCTGGAGAAGTCCTACGAGATCGCCGCCCGCTACATGAATGGCGGTCAAGCCCCTGAAGCCCCGCGTCAGAAAGCCTCCGTTTCCGGCAAGGCTTCCGTGCAGCCCGTGCGCCAGGTGCGCCGTAACATCGTGTCGCTGCTCGCCGCCCCGCTGCCCGATTCGGTCTTCGCCCGTGAGTTCGTCAAGCCCCGGAACTGGGGTTTCAACACGGTGGGGAGCGACCTTCGCGAGCCCGAGCGCAACAGTATCCGTGCCGCCGTGCAGCAAACCGTGACGCTCACCGATGGCGGGGAGGTTACTTTCCGGCTGCTGGAACCGATGATGGCGGGAGAGCTGCTCATCCCCTCGGGTACGCCCGTAACGGGGGCGGCGAGGATCAACGGCGAACGGCTGACGGTCAAGGTCAGCGCTGTCCAGCACGGCGGGGCGGTCGTTCCGGTCGATCTGTCGGTCTATGACACGAACGGCAACGAGGGTATTCCCGTGCCGGGGTCGGAAGAACTCAATGCCGTGAAGGAGATCGCCGCCAATATGGGCGCGGGCATGGGCAGCAGTATCACGATCACGGACGATGCCGGTTCGCAACTGCTCTCCGACCTGGGGCGCAGCGCCATCCAGGGCGTGTCGCAATACGTGAGCAAGAAGATGCGCTCGGTCAAGGTCACGCTCAAGGCCGGTTACAGCGTCCTGCTGCTCCCGCCCCTTCAATAAGGGTACAAACGACGTACTTCCGTACACCACTGAAAAAAATCCATTTTTATCAACAATCAAAAATTTATCGAGTATGAAAAAGATTCTTCTGGCACTCGCTTTTATCGGGTGCATGTTCGCTGCCCACGCGCAGGAAAAGCCCTCCACGGGCGATTTGTACGACGGTCTTACCCGTCCGCTGACCTTCAACCGGGTTATCCCGCCCTACGCGCTGGAGGTGACGTTCAGCAAGACCGTGCATGTGATTTTCCCCTCGGCCATCCGTTACGTCGATCTGGGGTCTTCGGATCTTCTGGCGGCGAAAGCCGACGGCACGGAAAACGTGCTGCGTGTAAAGGCGGCCCTGCGTGATTTCTCGCGCGAGAGCAACCTTTCGGTCATTACCGAGGACGGGGCCTATTACAGCTTCAATGTCAAGTATGCCGACGAGCCGGTGAAACTGTCGGTCGAGATGGCGGACTTCCTGCATGACGGGGAGGCGGTAAACCGCCCCAATAACGCGCTGGACATCTATTTGCAGGAGTTGGGATGCGAATCTCCGCTGCTGGTCAAACTGATCATGCAGTCCATTTACAAGAATGACCGCCGCGAGATCAAGCATATCGGTTGCAAGCGTTTCGGGGTACAATACCTCCTCAAAGGTATCTACGTGCATAACGACCTGCTTTATTTCCACCTCCAACTGAAAAACTCCTCCAACGTGCCTTTCAACGTGGACTACCTGACGTTCAAGATTACGGACAAGAAGGTGGCCAAACGCACGGCCATCCAGGAGCAGGTCGTATGGCCCGTGCGGGCGTACAACAACGTGCAGGTCATCGGCGGCAAGCGTACCGAGCGCATGATCTTCACGCTCCCGAAGTTCACGCTGGCCGACGACAAGCAGCTGGTCGTGGAACTGCACGAGCAGCAGGGCGGGCGACACCAGACTTTCACGGTGGAGAATGCCGACCTGGTGCGCGCACGTGTTATCAACGAGTTAAAGGTAAAGTGATATGAAACGGGCGATATTCATTCTCACGCTGGGGTTATGCCTCCTCCTTTCGGACGGGGCGCACGCCCAGCGTGCCCTGCCCGCCATGCGCGGGCTGGAAATACGGGGAGGCATGACCGACGGCTTCTATACCCGGGACAGCCGCAGCGAAACGGGCTACTGGTTCGGGCTGGCCATGAGCCGCTACGCGAAGAATGCCGACAAGTGGGTGTTCGGCGCGGAGTTCCTGAACCGTTATTACCCCTACAAGTCGGAACGTATCCCTGTGGCGCAGTTCACTGCCGAGGGCGGTTACTATTACAAGTTCCTCGCCGACCCGTCCAGGACTTTTTTCTTCTACCTCGGCGGCTCGGCGCTGGCCGGTTACGAGAGTGTGAACCGGGGCGAAAGGCGGCTCTATGACGGCTCTACGCTCCGCCACCGCGACCGTTTCCTCTATGGCGGGGCCGTCACGCTGGAGGTCGATGCGTACCTGACCGACAGGATTATCCTCTCGCTGACGGGGCGTGAGCGTATCCTATGGGGCACTACAACGGGACATTTCCACGCGCAGTTCGGCCTGGGCGTGAAATTCATAATCCATTAAACTTGCAAGCGACATGAAAAAGATGAAAAAGATATTGGCCCTGGCGGTCTGGATCGCCGCCCTGGGTCTTTTATGCGCATCCTGCGACAACGGGCTGGATATACAGCAGGCGTACACGTTCTCTCTGGAAACGATGCCCGTTCAGAAGCGAATCTCCGTTGGTGAAACCGCTGAAATCCGCTGCACGCTCGTGCGGGAGGGGAGATATGACGGCGCGCGTTACACGATCCGCTATTTCCAGCCCGACGGGCGCGGTGAGTTGAGGATGGACGACGGTACGGTGTTCCTGCCCAACGACCGCTATCCGCTCGACCGTGAGGTGTTCCGCCTCTATTACACATCGCGCAGCGATGACCAGCAGACCATCGACGTCTATGTCGAGGACAACACGGGTCAGGTCGTGAAGACCTCCTTCACGTTCCAGAGCGAGAACGGGACGGAGGAAACGGAACGATAACGGAATATGTCTAACCAAGAGAAGCGCCCGTCACCCGGGCGCTTTCCATAAATACTGAAAACCATGACAGAGCAAGAGAGAATAGATATAGCCTATCTCGATACGGGGGTGTACGAGAACCCGTGGCGCGAGAACCTTTTCGAGACGCTGCCCGAGGATCGGAAAACGGCGGAAGTCTGCCGTTTCGCCATCAAGAAATCGGCTTTCAACATCGAGTTCGTTCCCGAAGCGATGAAAACGCCGGAACTTTGTCTTGCCGCGGCCGGCCACCGGGGCGAAACACTGAAATTCGTCCCTGACCGTCTGAAGACACCGAAAATGTGCCGTGCCGCCGTCGATAGCAACAGCTACGCGCTGTATTACGTTCCGGAGGGGTTGAAGACCCCCGAACTGTGCATGGCGGCCGTGAAGCGCAACGGTCTGGTGCTGGAGGCCGTCCCCGGGGAATTGAGGACGCCGCAAATATGCCGTGCGGCGTTGAAAGCGGTGGACAGTGCCGATTACAAGATACTCCCTTACATTCCGTATCCCGATATATGCCTGGAAGGGCTGAAAAAATTCGGGATGTCGTTCGTGGACAAGTTCGAGATTTTCGCCTCCATTGCCCCGGAGGTCATGACCGGGGAACTGGCCCTTCACGGCGTGGGGATGGACGCGTCCTGCCTTTCGCTCGTGCCGGTGGAACTGCGCACGGAGGCAGTCTGCCTGCGTGCCGTCAGCGGGGACGGCATCCTGCTCCATGAAGTGCCGGAGGAATTACGCACGGAACGGGTCTGCGAGGCCGCCGTGTCCTCGAACTACCTGGCACTGGAGTACGTTCCGAAACATCTGAAAACCGACCGTCTGTGCGGGATGGCGCTGGAGCGCGATCCCCTGGCCATCCGCTTTTTCAACCCCGAACAGCTCACGCCGGAGGTCTGCAACCGGGCGTTGGCCCGTACCGACGACCTGCGTGTCCTCCGCTATATCCCCTTCGAGGAGATACACCTGAAAGTGTTGGGGTTCTATTGCACGAATTACGATAAGACCTTCGATTTTTTGGAGAACATGAACCCCTGGTTCCTCACGCCGAGGGTGGCCCGGGAAATTTTCGCCCTGGAGCCGGAGCTGTTCTACAACCTTCCCGACCACGCCAAGAACGAGGAGATGTGCCGCCGGGCCGTCTGGCACGACGGGAGCTACCTGCAATATGTCCCCGAGAAGTGGAAAACGCCGGAGTTGTGCATGGAGGCCATACGGCGCAGTCCCTATGCCATCGCCCACCTGCCCGAGAGCATGAAAAGCCCGGATCTATACATGAGCCTAGTGCGGGAGAACCCGCAAAACCTGAAAGGCGTCCCCCGCGAAGCCCGGACGCCGGAGATGAGCCGGGAGGCTTTCGAGCGTACCTACGGGAAGGACAAAACCGATTTCTCGGTTATCAGCGCGTTGAGCGACCCCGCCCTGGTCTTGCAGGTGTTCCGCGAGCAGGACGACCCGCAGCAGATACACCGGTTGATGAGTGTCCTGCACCTGAACCGCCGGCTTGTAACGGAGGAGGTGGCGTTGGAGGCCGTTCGCAAGGATGCGGGGGTGCTGTACGACATTCCCCAGAGGGCCATCACGCCGCTCGTGGCCGATACGGCCGTGCGGGGCGACCCGAGGATGATCCAGTGGGTTCCGAGGGAGCTTCGCACGGCGGATCTGTGCCTCTATGCCGAGGCCGCCCATCCCGAGTTGCGGGTTTACGTTCCCGACGAAATAGCAAAGGGACGTAATATCTACTCGTTCCACCGTCAGGTGGACGCGAAATTGCGGCAGCCGCTCGAATACGAACAATACAAGACCCTCTACTCGGGCGGCGCGGTGCGTGTGAACAACGTGTGGACGTCGGTTGCGGGTGAGATTGACTGCTGCGAGGTGCGTTACGACCGTAAGACGGAGAAACTCAAACTGCGGATCGTCGAACCGCCCAGGGAGAAGAAGGCGCAGCCGAAGGTCGCGCCCCGCAAACCCGCCCGGGGGCCGAAATTGTAGGACGGCGGGTAGTTCTTTGGCAGGAAGGTTGTTAAAAATCGCACGTGTTGTCGCCGATACCCGAATGAAATCGTTATATTTGCAATCGAATCCTCCGGCGGCGTGCCGCCGGGCGATTTACATACGGAAGGAACACATTATGGTGGGGCATTGAAAACAGCCAAATTTTAATCCGCTCGCAAAATAATGGGTAGTTCTCTTCTTCATCGTCGTGTCTATATGCGTCAAGCGTATGCGATAGCGGCGTGGGGAGAAATTATCTATCGAGTGGATGGGTGCTTGGCTGTACCTCAATGCCGGTATTTAACGTATTCTCACGCCTTTTTCGTATGGTATTTGTCTGAACCTAAAGAAAAGCGATATGGAAACGAAATCGACAAATGAGGTAAAGGGTGATTACGACCGGGTATCGGCGAGTGAATGCCTGGGGTCGCTAATCGAGTTGCACGGGATTGTCATGGAAGACGATCTGTTCGTCATTCCCGATGCGGATGGCACGGCAGTATTATACAATGACGGGAAGATACGTTTTGACGAGATCGCCGACATCGAGGTCGGCTCGGTGTTTGTGGGCATCCTGCTCCGCAACGGCTATCTGTTCTACCTTTCCCGTACCGAACCGCTCAAGACGTGCATATACACGCATGGCGGGTGGGGTTCAATCTCTGAAATTTCTCCCCGTGGCATTGCCGGACATATCGGGCGTGAACTGCACGGGAAGCTGGGCGACCATACGGCGGTCGATTGACGGGAAACAAAAAAATCGGACGGTTATCGTCCGATTTTTTTCGCGTCGTATTTTCACGGCCGTTGCCTGCCGTGTTCCCGTTTCCGCCTTTGCAGGGCGAGCAGTTGCCGCAACATGTAGGCATGGTTTTCCCCCACGGTATGCCCCGAGGGCATCAGGTAGGGACTTGCGAGGCACTCCCGGCATTGGCGTACCGCCTCTTTTAAGTCGGTAACGGTTATTTCCGCTCCCGTGATGTCTTTAATCTTTGTTTCCATTCTTGTCCTGTTTTTTTGGTTCGTACCAACTGTCCCGGTAATTTTCTCCCACGAGCGAGAAAATTCCGCTCATGCCGCTTTCAGCGGCGAAATTTTTGGCTTCCCATATACCGGAAAACTCTCCCAGCAGCCGGTAGCCGATGAATAATTTGTACTTGCGCATGATTTTATCGTTTTTCCAGGTTGATAATCGGTGTGTTCTTTTGCAGCCATTCCTTCACGCTGTCCATGTTGTATTCGGATGTGATAACCGCCGTTCGGTCGTCGATTTCGGTGAAGCGCGTAGTTTCATACCCGTCGATCCACTGCTTCAGCGTGGCAACGCCCCACACCTGCGGGTCGTCGAACATGGTGTTGAGCCGCCCGATACCCTCGCCGAAGGTTACGAGCAGCGTTTCATAGGAGATTTCCTTGTTTACTTCATTCGTTTTCATATTCTCGCTTTTTACGGGCGGCTTTTGCCGCCCCGAAATTTTTTAATCAGACAAGTTCCACTCTAACCCTGCTCATGTTCGCCCAGAACACGCCGTTGCAGTAGTAGGCGTAGCCGTTATGCCAGTTGCTCCTGCGGCGTATCACGTCCTGCTCGGGTGGTCGTATCTCGATACTCGTGGTGTAGATGTTGTGTCCCACGGTAATGACGAGGTTGCACCTTCGCCATATCTCGGAATGGGTTTTGAACCCGTTTTTCCCCTCGACGAGCGCAAGGGCCGTCTTGACTGCTTCCCGAACTTCCCAATCCCACTCCCCGAAGGGTTTGAGCGGGCGTGCCATGTAGCTTTTATAGATGATTTTCATTGTTATATTTTTTTTTGTAGGGCGGCTTTCGCCGCCCCGATTTTATAATTCGACAATCCTTTCCACTCTGCCGTACAACATGGAGCGTATGCTCGTCTTGTCCACGCCCTTGTATTCCGTGTAATGCCCGTACTGCTTTACCACGAATGTTTTCAGTACATCGACAAAGTTGAAACGATACCCTAAAAGCGGAATGGAGTCCTTGAAATAGGTGTTATGGTTTACCTCACGGGTAATCCAGTCTTTCTCCTCACGGGTGAGCGTTCCCCCGTCATTGAGCCGTTTGCGTAATATGTACGCTTTTGAGCCTGCAAGGCTTTCGAGTGCGGGAACGTCCCACGACACGAATTTATATGCTATTTGGTTCATTCTATTTTGTTTTTGCGGGCGGCTTTCGCCGCCCCGATTTTTATGCTGTCATTCGTTTCCGTATAAGGGACATGTTCCCCTTCATCAGTTTCAGTATTTGCCCGTGGTATGGGGTATTCTTGTTACACACGCCACGGCTCTGCACGACCTCCATGCGTTTTAGGGACACCTCTATCGTTTCGATACGTTTGCCGTCGATTGTGGCCGAGAGTATGAGCGAGTCGGCTTTCAGATAGTATTCGTTGGTAAACACGCAATGGTGCATGGCCTCGCCCTCCTGCCGTATGGCTTCAACGCTGTCCAATACCTTGATGCAGATTTCCCCGTCGGAAAACTCCACTCCGAAAAACCGCCCTTTGGCTTCGACAAACGAGGCTTCCTGTTCCAACGCCTTGCGCCGTTCCTCCTGCCGCCGTTCCATTTGCATGTGCCGCCGTTTTTTTGCCATGTAGAGGTCATGCGCTGCGGGCAGGTCTGCGGGACACACGAAATGGGCGTTATGCAGGTCTTTCCCGAAAAATCGCAGCAGGTCGATGTAGTCGCACCATTCCGTCGGTTTCCCGATAGCGTACCCGTTACGGATGGCGATACGGATGGCCGGCCAATAGTCTGCGATATTGCGGGAGGAACGGGCGAAAAATCGCACGAGTGCCGTTTGTCCCGCTTTAAGCAGCGTTTCGGCCTTGTTCTCCGAGAGCAGCAGGTGGATAAGGTCGAAAGGGGTTACATCGGGGAGTTGTTTACCGTAGCCGCTTCGGCGCAGTTCGGGGATAAGCCGTTGTCGGGGATAGATGCGTGTGGGCGTGATGTTGTATTTCCCGTCGTTCTCCGCCCGCAGTTCCAATGCGCTCGACCAACTCCACCCGTGAACGAAGAAGCCCATCGGGCGCAGCCGTGCGAAGGTTGCGGAGCGTCCGTCGGGGGCAATCCACCGCTGTACGGCTTCGATATGGGTGTAAACGGGCGTCTGTCCCACTTTCGCCCAACACTCGATATAGACGAAGCGCAGGACTTGAAAACCCTTGCAGCGGGTTACGATGCACAAATACTCGTAATCGTTGAACTTGCGGCGCAGGGTGGTTTCCACTTTCAGCGGGGTGTGGCAGTGCGGACACTCGCACCCTAACAGATTGTCCGTGAGTTCTCCGTTTTCGCTCTGCCACGTGTGGCCGCACTCGGTGCAGGTGATAAGTCCTTTCGGCGTGCGGCGTCCGATATGCTCGATGCAGTTCTTGTACCCCCATTCGATTTGTGCGGGGGTAAGCGGCGGCAGGTGTTTACTTGCCGCCACAACGCTCTGTTGGAATTTTGTTCTCGGTTTCATAACTAAAATAGACTGGGCATTAGTTTGTTATCTTCGATTTTCTTGGGTTTGGACTTGGCTTTCGCCAACTTGGCGTAGGCTTCGCTCTCGGCCTTCCGTATGGCGTTCCGCCGTGCCTCGGCTTTTTCCTCCTCGGTCAGTTCAACGGTGTGATTGACCACTACCTTGCAACTGACGGGTTTGCCGATGTCGATGTCCTCCTCGTCGTAATAGTGGAGTGCCATAGAGTATATTTCCTCGTCGGCAAACCCGTTGCAACCGCTCTGCCGTACTTGGTTGATGATGAAAGTGCAGCAATCGTCAATGTTCTTTTTCGGGTTGGCGTATCGGGGTGCGAAAAGTTCGTCCTCCCGTGCCCGTGCGTCGAGATAGTTCTGTATCGTCAGTTTGAAATAATCTGTTCCTTGTGCCATGATTTTTTGGTATTGTGGGGCGGCGAGCCGCCCCGTGTTCAACATTTATTCGTCCTTTCCGAGAAGCCGCCGCACCTCGTCCTCTTTGGTCTTTTGGAAAATCCATCCCGCTCTCTTCTGCCCGTCATGCGTCAGCCGTGCGTTGAAGCGTCCCCCGAGTGCGTGAAGGGCGTCCTTGACGGGCTTGGTGTCCCCGAATACGGCTATCGCCTTCTCGGAATAGTCCACGATGATAAACCCGCCTTGCACGCTCGTTTCAGTGCGTTCCGCCCGTTTTTCGTCTTTCGGCTCGGGCAGACATATATTCTCCTCGTTTCCTGCGATATATGCCAGCCTGTCGATGTACCCTTCACGTGTGTAGTGGGTCAGTTTGCAGACACTCCACCCGTATTTCGGACTTTTGCCGAGCGTGAAAACGGGATAGCGGTGTTCGTTCTTGGGGTCGTATTCGGAGAGGTGCGCCGTTTGCGGGAAATTGGCCGCCGCCTTTCTCAACTCCCCGAAGCCGTTGCGGGAGGTGGCCGAAAAGCCGAGAATGACGGTACGCACGCTTCGGGTGGTCGAACACTCGTAAGAGGGGTCAGTGTATTCCGTTTCGTTGAGTTCGGCGATGATTACGCCCTGCACCCCTTCGGGCATGATGCGGCGTAACCTCTGCGCTCCTATTTCCGCTATGCGGTCATGCTCGGCTTTCTCTTTGGCGGCGGCGATGGCTTGCGCCGTGGCTTGCTCTTCCGCCTGCCCCACGAGCAAAGCCACCTCGAAAGCGTCCATGAACTCGGGGTTCACGTCGTCGTAGTACCTGCCGATACCGAATGTTTGCGAGAGGGGTCGCAGAATGTCCGTTTGGCTGATTTCCTTTGTTTCGGTATCGACCATGTGGTACACGTAGCCACGGGCGGTGTGTTCCACCTTGTAAACGACGTAACGCTTTCTGCTCGCACCCGCACCGATACCGATGATTACCTGGTTTTCCTTGACTACCTGCACCCGTGTGTCCGTGGTAGTCGCTCCGAATAATGAAATGTACTTTGTCATACCTGTAATAATTTAGAAGATGTGAGTGAATAGGAAATAGAAAAAGCCGGTTAGAGCCACGAGAGAAACAAGGCAGGAGAAAATGCCCCGCAGGATGTCATAACAGAACGTGAAGCCCAAAACGACCCAAATAAAGTCGATACCCCACACGTGGAAGCCCAAAGCCACCGCCCCGACCTTTACCGCCAACCCGACCTTTGCCTTTATGCCAAGTGGAAGGTTGGAGGATTTCTGTTTCCATTTATTTTTCTCTTCGTTTCTCATAACCTTTGACTTTTTTTTTATGCCGTAGCGGAGCCGGTATGGATGGAATCTGTTTCGGTAGCATCAAAAGGTGTCGGGGATAGCTGCTGCAAGATTTTGTCGGAAAATACGCTCGCCCGCAGGGAAAGAGGAAGATTTTGCGGCAAACCGCCCCGCGGCCCGATCTTGCAGCAGCGTGAGCCCCGTAACTACCTTTGCTACTGACAACAGATTTCCATACCGCGCTCCGCGGCATGAAAAAAAGAGAGGAAAAGGTTATGGGAGAGAAACGGGGAGAAAACGATATGCCGTGAACGCTCGCGAAAGTCGGTTCACGGCTCACCCTGCATGGAATGATAAATCGCCCGCGAACATTTCCTTTCACGGGCGATTGGCGTATCGGAGCGTGCCGATCCCGTATCGGCGGAGGATCGTTTCCGCCGGACGTGGCGCCACTCGCTGCCACTTTTAAGACGGATACGTCCATATACCACTGGCTGATAACAAGATACTGTTCATTTGTGTACTTTTGGGCATCCGGGAAACAAAAAATGAAACAGAACATGGAAATAATAAGTATGGACGTGAAGGCTTTCGACGCGCTGGCAGGGCACGTGGAAGCCATTGAAAGAAAAGCCGAGGCGTTATGCCGCAGGCAGGAGGACGTGAGTTTGAAAAAATGGCTGGACAACCAGGATGTCTGTGACGTGCTGGGGATATCGAAACGTACCCTGCAAACCTACCGGGAGAAAGGGTTGCTGCCTTTCAGCCGCATCCGTCACAAAATCTTCTACAAACCGGAAGATGTCGGGAAACTGCTGCAATCGTCGCACTATCCTAATACCGCCGCGTTATGAGCCATTATTTCATCGACAAGCACGATCCGCGTGTGGCGGATCTCTTCCGGCGTTTGGAAAAGGCCGGCAAGGCACTGGATAAACTGGAATCCTCCGGAGGCCGGACACTCAAGGGAGAGCGGTTCGTCACCGACGAGGAATTGTCCCGGCTGCTGAAAATCAGCAGGCGTACATTGCAGGAATACCGCACGGCGCGGATCATTCCCTATTATTTGATTCAGGGCAAGGTACTATACATGGAATCCGAGATACAGAAATTTCTGGAAGATTCCCGGAAGAAATGTATCGGGGGACAGGAATGGGTATAAAAGAAGAACGGCCATCACGGCCGTTCTTCTTTTTCAGTTCAATATCGTGTTCATGCCGGGGAGCTGCCAGACGACGGCGGTCGTCGTGGCCCTTCGGACAAGCCACCGTCGGAAGGCTTCGGCATTCCCGGATTTTAAGCGGAAAGCCAGCGCGGCGATCATTTCGAGCGAATACAGCTCGACAATACCGCCGTCACGGTTGCGCTCCCGGCGGTAAACCCGCTCCTCACGGAGTATGCCGCTTTTGAGTATGGAGCGGATGTTGCTCCCCACGGCAGGAACGAAGACTCCGAACAGGTCGGCAATCTGGTGGCGCGTGAGCCATACACGGTTCTCCGGCGTGTGGATTTCCACCCGCCCGTTTTCAATGCTGATAGGTTCTCTTGTCGTCATAGTCATACAAATTTATCAATTTTTGTTATACTGTTCAACCGTTTACCGTTATAATATCTGCCGTTTCCGGTTCGTCCTCCTCGTAGAGATTTATTTTCCGGCCTTTGGTCTGTTCTTTCAGACGTTTCATGTCCTCGTCCACCTTGCGGTCGGTCACTTTGGCGTAAATCTGCGTGGTGGAAATGCTCTTGTGTCCCATCATGCGGCTGACAGTTTCGATAGGCACACCCAGCGAGAGCGTGATATGTGTCCCGAAATTGTGCCTCGCCTTGTGAAAGGTCATGTCGAAGCCGTATGTCCGTCCCAGTTCTCTGGTGAGCTTGATGAGATACCCCCGGCAATAGAGGTTGAAAATCCTGTCGCTTTTACGCTCGTGGCGGTATTTCTCGATGATCTGCAACGGCACGTTCAGCAGGCGGATGGCCGAGGGCGTTTCGGTCTTCTGGCGCCGGATGTGTATCCAGTACGTTCCGTCGTCCGACTGCGTGATGTCTTTTTCGGACAAGCGTTTCAGGTCGGCGTAGGACAACCCCGTGAAGGTAGCGAAGAGAAACCAGTCCCGCACCCGCTGGAGGTTGGGTTTACCGACGGGAGTTTCCATCAGTTTTTTGAGGTCTTCGAGTTTCAAATGGCGGCTCTTGCGCCGGGGCAGTTCCGGGTGCAGCTTCCCGTAAGGGTCGCGCCGGAGTGTACCCTGACTGACAGCCCGCTTGGTCATTTTTTTCAACCGGTAAAGATGCTCGTGTACTGTCTTGGGTTTCATTTCACGATCTGTACGCAGGAATATTTCAAAATCATCGTAGAACTCCCGGTCAAGGCTCCGCAACGCTACATCCTCCTTTTCCTTCCTTTTTTTCACGAAGGAGGCTAAAATATTATAGGAGTTCTCGTAACTTTCATAAGTTTCTTCCTTGCGATCCACGCCGACACGCTTGCGGAACTCCTCGTTATGCTCGCGGAACAAGGCAAGGAGGGTGAACGGTTTCTGCCCGATTCCTTCCACGGCGTTTTTGACCAGCTCGGCCGTCACGAAACCGAGGCTTTTACGAATATGACGGTAATGTCCGGTGATTTTTTCGGTCAGTTTCTCTATTGCCTGGTTTACCGTTCGGGCGTTCTCGCTTCGTCCGTTCGCCCTTTTGGTTTCCGGATTCCAAAGCGATGGATCGACAAACGCGTTGATATTGATCGGGGCCGACTTGGCGTCGATGCTTACCTTGCATAACAATTTACATGTTCCGTCCTTGCGGACTTTCGTGCGGTTGATGTAGAACAGCAGGGAGAACGTGCTGCGGCGTTTTATCTCTTTATTATTCGTTTCCATAATCGTTGTGAATTTGATTGTCAATGATAGATTAAATAGCTACGGAGAAGCGGCCGGCAATCTTTTCCTCTAAAGACCGGGTATCCATGTCGATCTTGTCATCGGTCACTTTGGCGTAAATCTGCGTCGTGGAAATGCGGCTATGCCCCAGCATTTTACTGACGGTTTCAAGCGGGACACCATGCGAAAGCGTGATCTCGGTGGCGTAGGTATGGCGTCCGCAGTGAAAGACGAGTTTCCGTTCAATTCCGCAAATGGCGGCAATACGTTTCAGTGTCCGGTTGAGTTCGTTGTTGCTGTACATCGGCAGCAGTTTTCCTTCCGGGGCCATATCCCGGTACTTGTCGAGGATGAGCAACGGTATGTCGAGCAACGGCACTTCATAGTCGATTTTCGTCTTCTTGCGGGCGGTCTTGATCCATACCTCACCGTCCTCGGCCACTTCCAGATCCTCCGTCGTCAGGCGGCACATGTCCCCGTAAGGGATACCCGTGTAGCAGGAGAAGAGGAACAGGTCGCGGATATGGTAGAGTTTCGGGTCGTGCAGGGGTGTGGTCATCAGCCGTTGTAACTCTGCGGCGGTAAGGTATTTCTGTTCCCGCTCGGGATGTTCGGCTTCATACCCCGCGAACGGGTCGGCAGTGATAATCCCTTCCGCGATGGCTTCCCCGACAATCGTGTTCAACCGTGTGACAAGCAACACGATAGTTCCCAGGGCAAAGCGGCGCTCCGTGCGTAGGTAGAGGTCATAGTTGTCGATGAATGAACGGTTCAGGGCCGTGAAAGGAACATCCGACAACTTGTATTTCTCCTGGATGAAAGCAGCCACACAGTTACAAGCATAGCGGTAAGATTGTGCTGTTCCCTTTTCCCGGTTCACGCCGACACGTTTTTCGAAATGTTCGATGAACGTCCGGAAATAACCCAACAGGGTTTCCTGCCCGAAAGCCGTCCCCAACAACAGATTCCTTATTTCTTCAGCCGTTACATTCTCACGGGTGGCTGACAGTTCGTCATAAATGGCAATGGCTGAAGCTCGCAAATCGTCCAGTTGCCGGTTGATTTCCCGCGCGGCGTTACTTTTACCCGTGGCACGTCCGGATGCCCACAGTGCAGCGGGTACGGACATTTTCGCACTAAAAGCCGCTTCTGAAAATTTGCCGACAACAAGTTTCGCCATGACCGGGCAATGTCCCTCGTCATTCATTTCGCTCTTTTTGAGGTAGAACGTAACCGTTACATCCGTCTGTTT